>NZ_JBSHNS010000467.1:0-4833 GCF_053601635.1 Pontimicrobium sp. MEBiC01747 | reverse complement strand
GGTTTAACATGCCTTTTTTAGTGTAGTCTTGTCTTACAACATATAAAGAAGCGTCTACATAATCTAATAATTCTAATGCATCGGACACTAAACCTACTGGCGGAGTATCTAGAACAATATAATCGTATTTTTCTCTTAATTCTGTAATAAGCTTATCCATAGTTTCACCTATAAGTAACTCAGATGGATTAGGTGGTATTGGTCCAGAGGTAATAACATCTAGATTATTTACCTTAGTTTCTTGTGTGACCTCATCTAACGTTTTTTGTCCTATTAAATAGTTTACAGCTCCTACATCATTTTTAATATCAAAATCTCCAAATATTTTAGGTTTTCTTAAATCTAATCCTACTAATACTGTTTTTTTACCACTTAATGCAAACACCGTTGCTATATTTATAGAGCAAAACGTTTTACCTTCTCCACTAACCGAAGAGGTTAACATAACCGTTTTAGAACCATTTAAATTGTGTTTTTTATACATGTATTGAAGACTAGACCGTATAGATCTAAATGCCTCTGCTACAGTAGACTTAGGCTTTGTATGTACTATTAAATTATTATCTATTGTATTTTTACCCACAACTCCCAATAATGGTATTGCCGAAAGGTTTTCTAAATTTTGCGGGTTATGTAATTTGGTATCTAAAAATGTTACTAAAAAAGCAAGTAATAATGGCGGTAAAAACCCACCTAAAACAGCAAATACATAACGAGATCTTAATTTTAAATCTATAGCTTTTACATCTGTATCCTTAGCTGGATCAATAACTAATATGTCTGAAACGTTAGCCGCTTTTATAATATTAGCCTCACTCCTTTTGGCTAAAAACAGATTATAACTTTGTTCGTTTAATGAATACTGTCTCTGAATATTTAATAGCTTTTGTTGGTCTTTTGGTAATTTTCTAAACTTAGATTCTGTTACTCCAATTTTAGAATTAATAAATTGTCTTTCTCTTTGCAATCCTCCTTTAGCCGAGCTTATATTTTCTAAAAGCACCATTTTAATCGCCTCTATCTGAGAGTCTAAATCTGTAAAAATTGAAGAACTGCTTCTAACTGTAGATTCGTATTTAGATTTCTGTACAGACAGTGTATTTATCTTCGCTATATTAGAGAGTATATTAGCATCATCTATTCCTGCAATTGCTGGTGCTGGAAGCTTTGTAAACGTCTTACTCGTTTCTAAATAGGTTTTTAGTTGCGCATAATAAGCTAATTTTTTATTTATATTATCTATATCTAATTCTAGAGTAGATAACTTGCTACTTAGTGCTAAACTTTCGTCATCTAGGTTATATATTTTATTCTCTTGCCTGTAATCGTTTAACGAATCTGCATTTGTGTTTAATTCATCCTTAACCTTTTTTAATTGTTCATCTATAAAAGCAATAGTATTTGTAACAAATAAGTTTTTTCGCTCTAGTTGATCTTCACTTAAGACTTCTACAGTTTCATTTAAATAATCAACAATTTTAGCTTTGTTTACATCTGTAATACTTAAATTTAAAATAGCAGAACTTTTAGGATTAGATATAGATAATCGTCCTTTATAATATGCCACAACTTGGTCAAAACTAGTAAATTGTAAAAAGTACTCATCTCCAACATTTACACGTCTTTTATCTGCTAAAAATATAGTTCCGTTAAAAAAAGGAAGTTCTACTAATTCGCCTAACTTATAGGTATAATCTTGCTCTCCTATAATAACATCTGCTGTACCTTTCTCTTTTGTAGTAAAGTTTTGAGTAGCAACTAAGTTAGACTCAAAATTCGTAGATAACCTATACATATCGTTCTCTAAAAAAACAATTTTAATAGGCTTACCTATAGCTTGAAACTCATTATCCTTAAGCCTAGCCCTAAACGGTGCCGCTTTGTAAATATCATCTTTTCTAAATCGAGATTGTTTTAAGTAACCAATGTAAAATTTAAGATTATCTACTACTTTTTCATGGTTAGATCGAGATTGTAAACTTGTAATAATTGTTTTTACTTTACCTGAAACACCTCCCCAATTGAAAGTTAAACTAGTATTAGAGGTAAATAAAGGATTCTTATCATCTTCAACAGAAATTTGAGTACTTAATTTATAAGATTGTTGTTTTCTTATATTTTGCTGGTATACTATAAAAACACCTATTCCTATACACAGCACAAATAACTTCCAATAACTAAGGGCTTTAAATAAAAATGCCTTAACATCAAATGAAATCTGTTGAGATTCCGAAATTTCAAATTCGTCATTCATAAAGTTAAACTTATAGGTTTCTAGCTAAAAAGTAAGTGGACACTAATACCGAAAATATAGAAGCAATAGTCGTTAATGTTTGAGTTGCTGTTTCACCAGCTCCAATTGCTTTTCTCTTTAAAGGTTTCACTAAAATCATATCATTAGGTTGGATGTAATAATATGGAGATTGTAAGGCAGCAACATCAGTTAAATCGATATGATGAATTTTCTGTCCTTGTGGATATTGCCTTATTATTAACACATCTGTCCTATCTCCAGTATTTCTTATATCCCCGGCATTAGCAAGTGCTTCTATAATGTTAACACGATCTTGGAATAATGTAAATACGCCTGTACCTCCTACTTCTCCTGTAACCGTATAACGTAAACCTGCTAACTTAACTGTTACAAATATTTGCGTGGTAGATTTTAAATATTTAGTAAGTATTTCTTCTTTAACCTTAGCTGCAATTTCATCTATAGTATATCCCAAAACATTAACATCTCCAAGAATTGGAAATTTAATATTACCGTGTAAATCTACAGTAAAACCATTGAAATATAAATCTTGTTGACCCTGTGCTTCTCTTTGGGTTTCAACAGGGTTAAATAGAGAGACTAATTTTTTAACCTCTTCATCTATTGCTTTTACATTTATACTAACGACATCATTAATTTGTACCCGATATGGCTTAGATAACTCTTTAACCAAAAGAGAATCATTAACAGGTGTACCTTTATCTTGCAGATAAACAACATCTTTGTTGGTAATACAAGAAGAAAACAAAATACTGAATATTAAAGTAATAGCTAATAAAAACCGCCTCATTTTTAGCAAATAGATTAATGACAAATATAACCTTTCGTCGTTAAGAATAAAACTTTTATCGGTTTTTTTGGTTTTTTATCCGTTATTTGTAAAAAATTGAACCATTGAATTATTTAACCGTAGAAAATATTGCGAAGTCTTATGGAGAGCTAACTCTTTTTAAAGATATTTCCTTTAGTGTACATAAAGATCAAAAAATAGCATTTGTTGCAAAAAATGGTACTGGAAAAACATCCATTTTAAATATTTTGGCAAAATTAGATTCTCCAGATGCTGGTAATGTAATTTTTAGAAAAGACATAAAAGTATCGTTTCTCCCTCAAGAACCGTACTTAGATAGTAACTTAACTATTGAAGGCACTATTTTCAGTTCTGATAGCGAAATTTTAAAAGTTATAAAACAGTATGAAAAAGCTATTTTAAATCCAGAAGATACGGATGCTTACCAAAAAGCATTCGAAGACATGGACATCCATAATGCTTGGGACTTTGAAACACAATACAAGCAAATTCTTTTTAAACTAAAACTAGAAAATCTAAACCAAAAAGTAAGTGCGCTATCTGGAGGCCAAAAAAAGAGACTATCTTTAGCTAATGCATTAATAAACAAACCAGATTTACTCATTTTAGATGAACCTACCAATCATTTAGATTTAGAAATGATTGAATGGTTAGAATCTTTTTTCGCTAAAGAAAACATTACCTTATTTATGGTAACGCATGACCGCTATTTTTTAGAGCGTGTATGTAATGAGATTATAGAATTAGATCATGGAGAACTATACTCATACAAAGGCAATTATTCGTATTATTTAGAAAAAAAAGAAGCACGAATAGAACAAGAACATGTAGAAACTAACAAAGCTAAACAGTTATATAAAAAAGAACTAGGTTGGATGCGCCGTCAGCCAAAAGCAAGAACAACAAAATCAAAATCTAGAATAGACGATTTTGCAGACATAAAACACAAAGCGCACCAACGTAGAAAAGACCATGTTGTACAATTAGAATTAAACATGGAACGCTTAGGGAGTAAAATTATAGAACTCAAAAAAGTATCCAAAGCCTATAAAGACAAAATTATTCTGGACAAGTTCGATTATATGTTTCAAAAAGGAGAACGTGCTGGTATTATAGGAAAAAACGGCACAGGTAAATCTTCTTTTTTAAATATACTAACACAATCTATAGAACCCGACTCTGGTAAAGTAGTCATTGGAGAAACTGTAAAAATAGGATACTATACTCAAGCTGGTATAACACCTAAACCTAACCAAAAAGTAATAGATGTTGTTAGAGAGTTTGGTGATTACATCCCTTTAAAAAAAGGAAGACAAATTAGTGCCCAACAACTATTAGAGCGTTTTTTATTTGATAGAAAAAAACAATACGATTTTGTTGAAAAACTAAGTGGAGGCGAACGTAAACGCCTATATCTATGTACCGTTTTAATACAGAATCCAAATTTTTTAATTTTAGATGAGCCTACAAACGATTTAGATATTGTTACTTTAAACGTTTTAGAAAACTTCTTACTAGATTTTCCTGGTTGTTTAATTGTTGTATCGCACGATAGGTATTTTATGGACAAAATTGTAGATCACTTATTTGTATTTAGAGGCGAAGGTGTTATAGAAGATTTCCCAGGCAATTATAGCGACTTTAGAGCTTACGATGACAGTAAACCTGTAATTTCTGAAACAACAGATACTGCAAAAAAAGAAAAAAGCAGTTGGAAAAAAGATAGTAATAATAAACTATCTTACAA
>NZ_JBSHNS010000466.1:0-2518 GCF_053601635.1 Pontimicrobium sp. MEBiC01747 | reverse complement strand
AGAACTTTTCATTGGGATGTTTATGGACAAGATTTTTTTGAATTACACCAAGAGTTTGAGAATGAGTACAACACTGTAAAAGAACATATAGATATTATTGCAGAACGTATACGCTCATTTGGATTAAAGCCATCTATGTCTATGGAAACCATTATAAAAAAGTCTAAAATTAAAGAGAATACTAACGACTTAACTTCTATACAAATGGTAGAAGAGTTGCTTATGGACTACAATATTTTACACGATACTATGCTAGATGTCGTTAATGCATCACTAGATATTGGCGATAATGTTACAGAACAAATTATTACAGATTTTATGAAGCATCTAGAAAAGAGAAATTGGATGTTTACCGCTTGGATGAAATCATAAAAAATTAGCTTACGTATCTTATAATTTATTAATAACTTTTAATACTAAAATAAAATGACTAGTTTTAAATTAATATTAACTACTATACTATTAGGGTTTTGCCAACTTGCCACATCTCAAAATATAGCAAAAAATGCTTTAGGTTTAAGGCTCGGAGATAATGATGGTTTTGGTGGTGAAATATCGTATCAAAGATATCTTAATGACAATAACCGTTTAGAGTTCGATTTAGGATGGAGAGATTCTAAAAATGTTGAAGCTTTTAAGTTAGTTGGCCTATACCAATGGGTACATACTATAGATGGTAACTTTAATTGGTATGTAGGAGCTGGAGCTGGAATAGGATCATTTGATGCAGGAGTAAACGATGGTACTTTTGCACTTGTTGCTGGAGACTTAGGTATAGAATATAACTTTGACATTCCTTTACTTCTATCTTTAGATATGCGTCCAGAATTTGGGTTTGATGATAATTATAGTGATGGTTTAGATTTAGATATTGCCCTTGGTATTAGATACCAATTTTAAATATAACTTATTACTAACTCTTAAAAATATTAATTATGAATAAATCCTTACCAAAAATTTTCGTTATCGTAGCAGTAATATTAATAGGTTACGGTATTTTTACACTTATACAACCAGAAGCTTCTTTTAGTTTTGGTCCAATAGATATCGAAGAACAAGATAATACAAATGCTTATATTACTATAGGACTTGGTATGCTAGCTTTAGTATTATCCTTTATTACAAAGAAAAAATAATTAGTACTATATTGTAAATAGGTTTAATTTTAAAGCAAATTAAATATTGTTTTTACTCTGAAAATTTTATTAAAAATATTACATATAACAATAGATCTTAAAATTAAAAATGTCATGAAATTAAAATATTTATTTTTATTTTTTCTACTTTCTAGTTGCATAGAGCCTAAGAATCCTAATGTGGATTCTTCTGGACAAGATGAACTTGAGTCTCGTGAGGTTTATAAGCCTGTAAATGAGAAAGAGCTAGAGTTTCATGATTTAATATACGTCCCTATTTATTCTGATATTTATATTGATTCTCAAAATCAAAACCACTTATTGTCTGCTACATTAAGTATACGTAACACTAGTACAACAGATTCTCTTTTTATTTCTAAAATTAATTATTATAATACCGATGGTAATATGGTAAAGCGTTTTATTAATGGAACTATTAGTCTACGCCCAATGGCTACTGTAAACTATGTTATTGAAAAAGAAGACAATTCTGGGGGTTCTGGAGCAAACTTTATAGTAGAATTAAAGTCTAAAAACAGTAGTACTAAGCCCGTAATTCAAGCGGTAATGATGGGGCAATACAGTAACAAAGCATTTTCATTTATAACTGATGGTTACTCTTTAAAATAAACTGTATATAAATTATTAATCTAGATATTAAAAAGTCTATTTTGTAAGGTATTTATTTATTACTAAGGCGTTTATTATATTTTTGAATAATCGTTTTAAATATTTTTTAAAGCCAGTTCGTTAATGTATAACGTTATACATTAACGAACTGGCTTTAAACTATAGATCGCTATGGTTATGGTGTAGAGTTAGAAACTTGCAATAATTTACCATTATAATATTTGTTCCCGTTTACAGCAAAATTAGCTATATATTCTGCCATTTCTAATGCTGTTGTTGGAGCTTCGTAACCTGGAAATGCTTCTGCTAACATTTCGGTTTGTACAGCTCCTAAAGCAAGCACATTAAAAGCTATACCATGTTCTTTATATTCTTCTGCTAATAATTCTGTTAGAGTTATAACAGCTCCTTTACTAGAACTGTAAGCAGATAAACCTGCAAACTTCATGCTTCCTTGAACCCCGCCCATAGAACTTATAGTTATAACGTGACTTCCTTTAGTCATAAAGGGCAATATTACTCGCGTCATTTCTGCTACTCCAAAAACATTAGTTTTATAAACCTGCTCAAAATCTTCTAAAGAGGTTTCTAAGAATGGTTTATTTAGTAATGTTCCTGCATTATTAATTAAGATATCAACATGTTTCCATTCTTCTTTTACGTATGTTTCAACTTTTCTATAATCTTCTGGCTTAGATAAATCGAAAGCAAACGAATGAATATTATCGAAATTAAGGTTACTAACCTTTTGT
>NZ_JBSHNS010000465.1:0-7246 GCF_053601635.1 Pontimicrobium sp. MEBiC01747 | reverse complement strand
TATAGTAATGGCTTGTAGAGCACTTTCATTTGTTTAATTTTTACTACTTTTTATTGGATTGGGTGTAATGTACCATTTAACTTTTCAATTGACATTAAAATTTGTTAATAGTTCATTTTATTTTTTCTAATTAAGTTTTAGCTTGTTATAGACTCCCATCATAGTTGCAAGATAAAAAAAATGTGGTCAATTATATTAATTCTCTAAACTTCTTTACATTAATAATTCGTTTCCTATAACACATTGTAAGCATTTGTTTTTATTGCAGTATTCTGTTTTTAATTGAATTAATGCTTGGGATTGTAATGCTGATTTTGAAACTGGTTTTAACGTATTAAACTTATCTATTATACTATTCTTTTCTGAAGCAATTTGCTCCGTAATCTGCAAAACATCTTCTTCTGTAGATTTCCCTTGGTATTTTGCATGACTAAATTTTAGAGGTATAATTGTATTTATAATTAATAAGTCTATAAATGATTTAGCCAGTTGCTTTGTTGTTGTTGTTGTTGTTGATTGTTTTCCAAAAGTATAATGTGTTTTCCAAAATGGAGATGTTTCTATTAAGAACAACTTATATAATTCTTCTAGTGTTTTTGCTTCTATAATTTTTGAGAACAGATTATGATGCAAATGATATAAATTAGCTAATTGTGATAATCGAATTGTGGGAAAGTTAATTGGCCTCAGCCTAAAATATTGTATGGGTACAACATTAGTATTAGATAATTTAAATTTCTGCTTTAAAAATTTATACTCCTTCTGTAGTTCTATTACATAGGACTCTTCCTCTTCTATTTCTAAAGCTTTTGCTTGCCCATAGAATAATGCTTCTAGACTTAATAAATTAGACTGCTGCTTTCTAACTATTGAAAAATCGAAAGAATTAGCCATACTATAAAATGATTCGCTATTAACTTTAAGTCCGAAGTTTTTGGCTAATAATTTAAATAATACTGCTTCCCAATCATTGGTTGATGTTTTCAATATTGTTTCTATAGCTTTAGACTTTCGCTCTAGTCGTTCAAAAAACAAACGCTCTAACCAATTATTAATCTTAAATGCATCAATTGTATTAAAATCTTGCTCACAATTAATCCACTTTTTAGAAGCTCCAAATAGTTTTTCGTATTTAGAGAGTGTTGTTTTAGAGATATAATGTTTAAGCTCTAATGTTTCTATTTTACTATTATCTTTTCTAAACACTTCTGTATCGTGTTCCCATACTACATGCAAAATAACATTATCGTAATTACTATCTGTTTCATGATTATGTATAAACCAGTCACTAGATTTTACATGAATTTCTACATTTCCAGCCCATAATTGATCTCCTATTTTTAATCGGGCATTAAAAAAATCTGGACCTGCATTAAAATTATGTTCACCTACATTAGCTATTGAGATAACCTCATTAGCTGTTGTTTTTAAATTAGGTGTATTAATTTTTTTATATTTCCATAAATAGTGTAAAAAATCTTCTTGCATAACAATGAAATTACAATTTTATTTATAATCTGCTAATAGATTTTAGTAAAAAAACAAGTAGTAATGGTTAACAGTAATTAACACTGGTTAACTATGCTTTATATTTTTAAGTTTCATATTTGCTCTATAAAAATAACGATATGAAACGATTAATTTACATTACAGCATTAGCACTATTTAGTATTATATCTTTTGGATACTCTCAATCTCCAGACATGGAAATGGACAAACAAATAATGATAAATGAAAATACTATTATTAAAGATGAAAAAGGAAAAAAGGTAGATATGATGACATTTATGAATTTAATGAATTCTGGTGAATGGATGGTAGACCCTAAAAAAGATAATAATGGTAATGATTATATGCAACTTAGAAAAGCTACTGAATCTGAAAAAGTAATGATTAAACAAATGTCTATGGAAGAAGAAGCGACTTCTAAGCTTGTGGGTACAAAAGCACCTTCTTTTAAAATGACTGATACCGAGGGTAATTTAATTACTTCTGAAAATACTAAAGGAAAAGTTGTTGTTTTAAATTTCTGGTTTACAACTTGTAAACCCTGTATTATGGAAATACCAGAGTTAAATAGCGTTTATGAAAAATATAAAAGCAATAAAAATGTTGTTTTTGCTTCTATTACATTTAATAAAAAAGAAGCTATTAAATCTTTTTTATTAAAACATCCTTTAAAATATCCTGTGGTTTCTAATTCGAAAAATACAATAAACACTTTTGGTATTAGTGGATATCCTACAAATATTGTTATTGATAAAAAAGGGAATTATTCTGATATAACTAATGGTGGTTTCCCCGAAATAGGAAAGCATATTGAAAAGGCTATTGAGAAAGCATTATAAAGGGTCTTCTTTTTAGGCAAAAGAAAAGCGGTATACTTATTAAGTTACCGCTTTTTTATAATTGTATTGGTTATACTATTCTATATATCCCATTTCTCTCATCCAATCATCGTTAAACATTTTACCTACATAACGACTTCCGTGGTCATGGAATAAAACAACAACAACGTCATCTTTTGTAAAGTGTTCTTTAAGCTGTAATGTTCCTTTTATAGCCGCTCCCGCACTGTTTCCTAAAAACATCCCTTCTTCTTTAGATAGGCGTTGTGTATATACACATGCGTCTTTATCTGTTACCTTAGTAAAGCCATCTATAATATCGAAATCTACATTTTTAGGTAATATGTCTTCACCAATACCTTCTGTTACATACGGGTATATTTCGTTTTCATCGAAAATTCCTGTTTCATGATATTTTTTAAACACAGAGCCATATGTATCTACTCCCCAAACCTTGATATTAGGGTTTTGTTCTTTTAAATATTTACCTACTCCCGATATTGTTCCTCCTGTTCCTACTCCAACTATAAAGTGTGTAATTTTACCTTCTGTTTGTTTCCATATTTCTGGTCCAGTACTTTGGTAATGTGCTTTAGCATTACTAGGATTGTCATATTGATTTACATACCAAGAATTAGGTGTTTCTTCTCCTAATCGTTTAGATACTGAATAGTACGAGCGTGGATCGTCTGGCTCAACTGCTGTAGGGCACACCACAACTTCTGCTCCTACTGCTTTTAGTATATCTACTTTTTCTTTAGACTGTTTATCGGCCATTACAAAAATACATTTGTACCCTTTTACTATAGCGGCTAATGCTAAGCCCATTCCTGTATTTCCAGAAGTTCCTTCTATAATGGTTCCTCCTGGTTTTAAACGTCCGTCTGCTTCTGCATCTTCTATCATTTGCAATGCCATACGGTCTTTTACCGAGTTTCCTGGGTTAAATGTTTCATATTTAGCAAGTACTAAACATGGTAATTCTTCAGTTAACTTATTTAGTTTTACTAATGGCGTATTCCCAATAGTCTCTAATATATTATTTGCGTAATTCATATCGTTTTTTTACTGGTGCAAAAGTAGTTAATTCTTATAGTTTATAGAGTTAAAATGCACTATAAAATGTTTTTATAAACACTCTATTCAAAGCGAATCGCTTTTACTGGAGAGATTCTAGTTATTATATAAGATGGTATTAATAGCATTAATAAGCATAAAATAAATGTTCCAATATTTAATAGTATTATATAACCAGCGTTAATATAAACTGGTACTGTAGAAACATAATAGGTTTCCGGATTTAAAGGAAATAATCCAAAATATTTTTGTGCAAAGAGCAAACTTAAACCTATTAAATTCCCCCAGAATAATCCTAATAAAATAAGGTAAGTTGCATTATATATAAAGATTTTTCTTATTCCCAGATTACTAGTTCCTAAGGCTTTTAATATACCTATCATTTGTGTTCGTTCTAAAATTAACACTAATAATGCAGTAATCATGTTAATACCAGCTACTAGGATCATAATTCCAATGATACCATAAATATTTTTATCGAATATACCTATCCATTCAAAAACTAATGGATACTTATCTGTTACTGTTATTGAGTTTAATACAGATGGTATATTCTGAAAAATCTCAATTCCTTTTCTATCTAACTCATTGTAGTTTTCTATGAAAACTTCAAAATTTCCTACTTCATCTTTCTTCCATTTATTAAGGCGTTGTATATGCCTTATATCTCCTACAATATACAGCTCATCAAAGTCTTTGAATCCTGAATTATAAATACCAACTACTTTATAAGAAATTATACTTGGCGGCTTGTTTATATCCGATTTTATAAAGTAAGTATTAATCTTATCGCCTACATTTATTTGCAATCTATTTGCCAAATATTCTGATACTAAAACATCTTCGTTTCTAGATTTAGTATAATCTGGTAGTACCCCTTCTATTAAATACTCTTTAAAGTATTCCCAATTATAATCGCCTCCTACTCCTTTTACTATTATATATTCAAAATCTTCTGCTTTTCTAATAATAGCAGATTTTGAAGCTACTGCTTGTATGTGCTTTATGCCTTCTACCGATTTAAAGTTTGGATAAAACTCTTGATTAATTGATACTGGTGTCTGGCTTTCTTCTGAATTATTCGTGTCGTATTTGGCTATAGAAGCATGACCATTAAACGCAACGACTTTATCTCGTATTTTTTGTTGTAAGCCTATTCCTGTTGCAATAGCTACCATCATTACAATAATACCTATAGCAATTGCTACAATTCCAATTTTTATTATTGGCGCCGATATGCTACTTTTATACGCTTTACTATCAATAATGCGTTTAGTTATAAAATATTCGAAATTCAATTTAGTGCTTATGCGATTTACTTTGTTCAAAAATACAGTTTTATTATTTATTCTTTTAGGAATTTCTTGCGGAAGTACAACCAAAACAGAAGTTGAAATCAATAATATTGTGGAAGCGCACTCTGAAGAAGAAAGCAAAACTTCTATTAAAACGGACTTACCAATAATAGTTGGTGCAAACCAAACTTTAGATTATATTCCTTTATTAAAAGGGAAACGTATTGGTGTTATTGCGAATCAAACTTCTGTTATCTTTAAAACAGATGATACTTATACTCACCTTGTAGACTCGTTAGTTTCATTGAACATGGATATAAAAAAGGTTTTTGCTCCAGAACATGGGTTTCGTGGAAATGCAGATGCTGGCGAAGTTGTAAAAGATGGTGTAGATACTAAAACTGGACTTCCTATTGTATCACTTTATGGTAAGAACAAAAAACCTTCTCAAGAGCAATTAAAAAATATAGACCTTGCTATTTTCGACATACAAGATGTAGGTGCTAGGTTTTATACATATATATCATCTTTACATTATGTTATGGAAGCTTGCGCTGAGCAAAATATACCTTTGCTTATATTAGATAGACCAAACCCTAATGGTCATTATATAGATGGTCCTATTTTGGAAAAAGAGCATAAAAGTTTTGTTGGTATGCATCCCGTACCCATTGTACATGGTATGACTATTGGTGAATATGCTAAAATGATAAATGGTGAAGGCTGGTTAAACAATAACGTTACTTGTGAGCTTACGGTTATACCTGTAAAAAATTATACTCATAATCTCCCTTATAGTTTACCTATTAAACCTTCTCCAAATTTACCAAATGACATTTCTATTAACTTATATCCAAGTTTATGTTTTTTTGAAGGTACTAATATTAGTGTTGGTAGAGGGACATCTTTACAGTTTCAAGTGTATGGCGCTCCAACCTTACCTAAAACAGAGTATTCTTTTATACCTAAGCCTAATCATGGTGCTAAATACCCAAAGCATGAAAATAAAACGTGTAATGGCTATAATCTTACTCAATTAAAATCTTTAAATGCTCTAGATTTAAGTTTTTTAATTAATGCTTACACTATTACAAAAGATAAATCAGCTTTTTTTATTTCTAATGGTTTTTTTACTAAACTTGCTGGCACAAAAACATTACAGCAACAAATTGAAGATGGTTTACCTGAACAACAAATAAAAGCCTCTTGGAAAAGTGGTTTGGATGAATATAAGCAAATTAGAAAACCGTATTTATTGTATGATTAATGTTAATCATATTTTTTACCATTGGGTCTAAGATGTGTTTTTCTGTATTCTTCTCTACTTTGTTTTTTAACGGTTTTGTCGTTCCCTCTAAGTAGTGTTATATTGTAAGTTACATTTTTATTAGGGTTAGAGCTATTAACCAAATCTTCTGGTTTAACTATATTTATTGACCCTTTTTCTGTAGCATCCTTTTCTTTATTTATTACCAATACATTATCTGTAGCCCCATTAATAGCTTTTTCTTCTCTTTTTTTATCGTATTGCACCACGGGCTTTCTACTAATTGCTAGTCTTGATTTTTCTTTTACTTTACCCTTAGTTTTTTTAGTTTTATTCGGTTTTCTTTTTGGTGTTAAAACAACTCTTGTATTTCTTTTTTCATTGGTTTTATCGTCTTTTTTAATGCCCGATTTTAATGCTTTGGTTCTTCTTGAACCTTGTTTTTCTATAGATAAACTAGCTTCTATAATGCTTTCTTCTATATTAGCAACTGCATTTTTTG
Organism: Pontimicrobium sp. MEBiC01747; assembly: GCF_053601635.1. Classification (NCBI taxonomy): domain Bacteria; kingdom Pseudomonadati; phylum Bacteroidota; class Flavobacteriia; order Flavobacteriales; family Flavobacteriaceae; genus Pontimicrobium; species Pontimicrobium sp. MEBiC01747. Next base: position 757 of record NZ_JBSHNS010000465.1, on the reverse strand, counting down.
GTTTTAAAATTGTTTTTAACCTGTTAATTCCTAATACTATAATTTTATCTGCCCTATGTACTGTTATTGTAAACCGGCCTGTATCTAAGTGATGTAAAGGGATATTAACTTCCTTAAAATCTAAATCTACTATTAGTTTTTTTTTATCTGTATGGCTAAAAAAACTAACTCTTAATATATTAATTTCACTCTTTAGCTTAAGAGTATCTTTAGTTTTACTAAGTTCTTGAATTAAATCTTTTGCTCGATTATTAAAGTTTCTTTCTAATAAGGTAACAGAAACTTGTGAGTAACATATAGTACTACACAGCATTACACTTAAAAACAGACATAGGATTCTTAGATCTCTCATAACTAAAAAGATTACAATTAACTTGTTTTTGCTAAAAATCAATCAACAACAGGAGGGAGTTAAAAGTATTGCATACTTATAACTTTAATTATCATTTACACCTTAATTTAATAAAAAAGGCTTGGTGTACATAAAATAATCGACAAAACACAAAATAACACTGATTATCAACTTATTTAAAAAACCAGTAAGAAATTCTCGTAAAAGTTTCTGATAGTCATTTTAGCAAAAAAATGATCAAAAAAAAATGATTTACCATACTTTTTAAAGTATACGATAAATCATTTTTATGTCTTATAGTTTATTACGACATTAAAGTCTATAACTTAACATTAATCCTAAATTAGATATATTATTTTTATCTGTAAAAAATATAAAATTATCGGAAACTGAGCACCTTATCTC
>NZ_JBSHNS010000464.1:0-3678 GCF_053601635.1 Pontimicrobium sp. MEBiC01747 | reverse complement strand
GCCTAACGGAGGATCTGATTGTTGTGGAACTTGTTGGTTTAATTCTAAAAACGATGGTGAACTAGGATACCACGGCTCAAGAAAAGAAGGAGTTGCAACCTGCCAAATAAGAGATCTTGAAATTGAAGACCCATTTTACACCTACTGTATTAATTACCCACATCATAATCCAAATAGAGTGGAAATACCTTTAGGCCCAGTATATTTTGGAGAAGACAGACAGATTTTGATTGAATCTCCTGACACTAAAGAAACTAGAGATTCTCTTCTAAAGCTTTTACGAGAAATTGAAGAAATTCCTAAAGACGAATATCCAGCAGGAAGAGCATTAGATGAAGAAATTATAACTCAAATTGGAAAATTAGAAGAAAAAAGAGCGATCCCATCCCTCAGAAAAATAACTCATTTTAATCCTTTATCGCAACCTAAAGGAAAAAACCCTTTTAGAAGGAATAGAATCATTACTGTTGGTCTAGCGGTTGAAACTTTAGCTAAATTAAGTAAGAATGAAGCAATTCCTGAGATAGAACGGTTGATTCAATTAGGAATTCAAACTTTAGATTTAAAAAATTATAACCCAAAAGAAGACAAGTTAGCACCGATTAGATATCATGCCGCCAGAGGACTAAAATATTGCTCTAACAATAAATCAATCGAGCTTTTAAAATTAGGAATGCGTGATCCTCATCAAGAAATAAAAGCTTTTTCTAAGGATATTTTGGAGAAAAAGATTAGTGCAACAGAAATTAGTACTATCGAAAAAGAAATAGAATTTGAAGAATTAAATCGCAAATTTAATACCCAAACCAAGAAAGCCAATGACAGTAATAAGTGGTGGGAATTTTGGAAAAAAAATAATTAAATTGAACCTAACAAAAATTAGGTAATAATATTTATAGCTTTGAATTAGAGCAATTAAAACAGAATTTATTTTTAACAAAGGAGAGTTTAAAATTAAATCCAATAAACATAAGTATATTATCAAAATTAATACATTTGAACTATGTGTCGGTATGCTATAACAACCTATAAGTCTCACTATGCCTGTTTTAATTGTAGAAAAACATATAAAAGAAGACTTCTAAGTGATATTAATGGCGGCTATGATAAAGATGACAAAGAATCCCCCGCTAAATGCCCTGAATGTGGAGATTTAATGGCTAATATGGGTTTAGATTTTGAATCCCCAAAGAAAACCGACATAAAAGCATGGAATCATCTATCAACTTTATATAAAGTTGGAATTACGTTTCATTCATGTGGTTGTAATGGGCCGGGCTATATACCAAATGACACAAAAACCTTAATTGATTATTTCAAAGAAATAAAAAACAACTACTTAAAACACCAACATTTTTGGGCGCAAAGAAAAGAAGATCCAGAAACACAAGGAGATATTGCAAAAGATAAATATAGAAATGCAACCTTTCTATACAGTATACCAAAAGAAATGAAAACAGGTTCTAAGAAAAAACCTAAGTACGATGCTCAAAACGCTCAAATATATTGGAATGAAAGAGTTCTAGGTATTGAGAAAAAAATTAAAGAACTTACGCTAAGTACTAAACTTAGTAGAAAATAAATAGCGTTTTACTTTTACCCGAAAGAAAAAGTACAAACCCAATGTTTAAACCAATTCTAATCTTAACCAAGCACATGAATAAAACGTTCATATTATTAATATTTTTCATGTTTATTTCCTGTAAGGATAATACGCCCAAAGAGAACAGTACAAATATTACAAAAACAGAATTTATAGAAATTATAAAAGACGATTATGAGCTCTATAAACCAGAGACGCAAGCAAAGGCCGTTTTAATTCTTTTTGGAGGCTATCCAGAAACTATAAAAGACATTAAAAGAGAGTTTAAAATACTTGAATTAGCAAAAAATAATGATATAGCTGTAATAATTTTAAATTACAATAAAAAACTTTGGTTGGAAGCTCACGAAAAATACCAACTTGCTAAAAGACTTCAAAATACTATTATAAATAATCAGTTACCTACAGACAATATTTTTATTGGTGGTTTTTCAAGTGGCGGAGTAGTAAGTCTTTTAATAAGTAATTATATCATTGAGATGAAACAATTTTATATAGACCCGAAAGGAGTATTTATTATAGATTCTCCTATTGATTTGGCTGCATTATACACGTCTTCAGAAAAAAATATTGAACAAAATTTTTCTGAAGTTTCTGTACAAGAAAGCAAATGGATAATAGAAACGTTAGAGACTGCTTTTGGTAACCCAAATGAAAAGCTAAAAGAGTACGAAAACAATTCTGTTTACACCTATAAAAGTAATAATACTAATAACTTGCAAAAGTTAAAGCACACAAAAATTAGACTATATACAGAACCAGATACACTTTGGTGGAAAAAGCACAGAATGGCAGATTATAAACAAACAAATGCTTTTTATATTAAGAAGCTAGCAGAGCGTTTAAAAGCACAACAGTTTAAAGCCGTAGAATATATTCCTACAAATAACAAAGGCTACAGAGCAAATGGAGAAAGACACCCGCACAGTTGGGCTATAGTTGACAAAGAAAATTTGATAAATTGGATGCTAAAAAACAAATAATAGCAGTTATAAATAATGTTTGTTATAACTTACATTAAGAACTCTAGCTAAGTTTTAATTTCATTTAATAATACTATGCCATTTAAAAGCTTCATTATAACAACACTATTTTTTTCTTTTACTTACATCTCCACAGCTCAAAAGTTTGAACCAGAAGATGGTAAATGCCTTGTTTTTATTGGTCAAGATCTAGAAGCAACAGGAGGGCTAACAAATTATAACAAGGGCTATACAGATTATTTTAAGACTCCAGCAGGTATAACTATATATACAAATTTATCGCCAGGAAACGAATCCTACGGATACTATAATAAAGGATTAGATGGTATTAAAACTAAAGCCAATTGGGGCTCTGGGGATTCTTGGGCAAACCTTTATATACAAGACTCTACTTATAAAAATAGTGCTATTGCTATAGGCTTATCTTTTGTAAACCATGAAAAAAACGTTGCAAAAGGAAAACATGACGACTTAATTAAAGAGCTTGCAAATTGGATAAAAGCAGCAAAACGTCCAATATTTTTAAGAATTGGTTATGAGTTTGATGGATGGGATTGGAATCATTATAAAAAGAAACATTATTTAAATGCATGGAAAAAAATACATTCTATTTTTAAAGCTATGCGAGTAGATAATGTTGCTTTTGTTTGGCAATCTAAAGGAACTGGCTCCAATCAAAAACTATTAGAAAAATGGTATCCGGGAGATGATTTAGTAGATTGGTGTGCCTATTCTTACTTTGGTAAACCTGACCAAGAAATGCTCATTTTTGCAAGAAAACATGGTAAACCTGTATTTATTTCAGAAGCCACTCCTGTAAGGCAAATAGACCGCTTATATTTTGATAGTGACTTAAAAAATGTAGAACTAGAAAAAACAATCTGGAAAGAATGGTTTGTTCCTTTTTTCAAGATAATAAACGACAATTTAGATGTAATTAAGGCCTTTAGTTATATCAATTCAAATTGGGCTGCTCAACCTATGTGGCAGACTAACTCTACATTTAATAAAGTAGACTCTAGACTTCAAGAGAGTAAATATGTTTCTAAAATGTGGAAAAAAGAAATGGACAAACAGCAATACCTGCATGCA
>NZ_JBSHNS010000463.1:0-5747 GCF_053601635.1 Pontimicrobium sp. MEBiC01747 | reverse complement strand
TTTTTGGTTAAAATTAATTTTAAAGCTTACGTAAACAATAGCCATAGGTAAGTTGGTGCAGAGCTTTTGGTTTAGAAAGTCTACAATACCTATAGGATAAAATAAATTTATTTAAAATAAAGGTAAATTATTTAAAACAAACGGATTACGGCAAAACCCGTAGTTTGATTGTTTTACAGAATAATCTGTCAAAAAAAATCGTTTAAACACTATTTTATTCGGCAAAATGCAAGGACACCCAATTGTTTCGCTCTAATTTGTGTTTTAGAGTTAAATTAAGCTTGTTTGCTTCTTCGGTTATTAGTGGTATATCATTGTCATAAAACCCACTTAAAAATAGGTTTCCTCCAGCATTAAGGCAGCTTTTGTAGGTTGCCATATCTTTTAAAAGAATATTACGATTTATGTTTGCTATAATACTATCGTAGGATTTATTTTTTAGCAAAGTAGCATCTCCTTCCAACACAGTTATATCTAATGCTCCATTACGTTCTACATTCTCAACGCTATTTAGGTAGCACCAATTGTCTATATCTATAGCGTCTACTACTGTTGCTCCTTTCATAGCTGCTAGAATTGCTAATACGCCTGTACCACAGCCCATATCTAAAACAGATTTCCCAATCATATCATTTTTAAGAATATGCTGAATCATCATGTGTGTTGTTTCGTGATGCCCTGTACCAAAACTCATTTTGGGTTCTATAATAATGTCGTATTTAGTGTCTGGTTTGTCATGAAACGGTGCTCTTACTGAACATAGGTTATCTACTATTATAGGGTTAAAGTTTTTTTCCCATTCTGCATTCCAGTTTACTTGTTCTATGTCTTCGAATGTATAGCTTATTTTAAACTCGTCTGATTTTAAAATTTGCACATTGTCTAGTATATTTTCTTGCCACTCTTCTTTTTGTATGTATGCTGTAACGCCTTCCTCTGTTTCAACAAAACTTTCAAAACCTGCATAACCTAATTCTGCTATTAAAATTTCTACTGCTGGTTGTATTGGGCTTACCTTAAAATAATAGCCGATGTATATAATATTTGACATTGTTATGTTATTGAATGTTCTTTGTTTTTTTCTGTATTATCTTTTTCTGCGTTAGGGATTGAGCAATTGTTGGAACTCCTCGCAGAGAGTGACTTGCGAAAGCCCGACCTTTAGGTAACGCCCTAAAATGCATTTACTATAGCAAAAAAGTCTTCTGCTTTTAGTGATGCTCCTCCTATTAAACCACCATCTACATCTGGTTTTGAAAAAATTTCTTTTGCATTTGCTGGTTTTACGCTCCCACCATATAATATAGATACTGAATTTGCTATTTCTGCTGTATATTTTTCTGCTAAAGTTTGTCTTATAAACTGGTGCATGTCTTGTGCTTGTTCTGGAGTTGCTGTTTCTCCTGTACCTATTGCCCAAACGGGTTCGTATGCTAAAACTATATTTTTAAAGGCTGCTGCTTCTAAATGAAATAATGCGTTTGCTATTTGATTTTTTACGATTGTTTCTTCATTATTAGCTTTTCTGTCGGCTAATTCTTCTCCAAAACAGAAAATAACTCTCATGTTGTTATTTAATGCTGTGTCTACTTTTTGTGCAAGTATTTCATCGGTTTCATTAAAATATGCTCGGCGCTCACTATGCCCTAAAATTACGGTATTAACTCCTACACTTTTTAACATTGCTGCACTTACCTCTCCTGTGTATGCTCCATTACTTGCAAAATGCATATTTTGTGCTATAACTTCTACGTTAGATTGTTTTAATGCATTAAATGCAGGATATAAGTTAACAAACGTTGGAGCTACCATTACCTCTGCATTAGATGTTTTTGCTTGTTGCTTTATTGCTGTTATTAGGGTTTCGGTTTGGGCTAGATCATTATTCATTTTCCAATTCCCTGCTACTATATTTTTTCTCATTGTTTTATATTTTTTTCAATTCACTAAATAGAGTCTTTAGTTTAATTGTTCTTGTATAATTTTATCGTCTGCTTTTATAGCTCTATAGACTTTTATTTCTCCTGTTTTTCCTATTACCATATATCTAGGAATCCAATCTAAGTCTAAAAAAGTACCAAACGGCCCTTTCCAGCCAGATTGCATATAATAATGTTCTCCTTTTAGCTTATATTTTGCGACTCCTCTTTTCCATGCGGCTTCTGTTTTATCTAATGATAAAAATAAAAATGCTGTTTCTGGATTATTTTGCTGTAGTTGCGCTACTTTAGGTATTCCTTTAATACAATCTCTGCACCAAGATGCCCACACATCTATTATAATTGTTTTGTCTTTGTGTTCTTTTAATATACTAGCAAATGTTACCTGCTTTCCTTTTATATTTATAAATGTATCGTTTAATGCTTCTTGTGAAAACTGCGTTGGTGCTTCTTGTGCTTTACAGTTTATTAATGTAAAAAGACACAATAGAATAAGGCTAATTTTTTTCATAATAGTTTATTGTAGTTTTATTTTGGGGTCTAACCAAGCATAAATAATATCTACAAAAATATTAATTATTATAAAGAGTAATGCAATAATTAATACTGCTCCCATTATTACTGGTAAATCTAATGTATTTAAAGCATTTACTATTTCTTTTCCTAATCCGTTCCAGCCAAAAATATATTCTACAAACACTGCACCTGCCAACATAGATGCAAACCACCCTGATATGGCTGTTACCACAGGATTCATTGCATTTTTAATAGCGTGTTTTTTTATTATTTGAAATTCGCTTAATCCTTTTGCTCTTGCTGTTCGTATGTAGTCTTGATTAAATACTTCTAATAGAGAGTTACGCATTAATTGTATTATTACTGCTAATGGCCTAATACCTAATACTACGGCTGGTAGTATTAAGTTTTTCCATTGTATGTGCATTGCTTCTCCAAAATCATCTAATTCGTACAAACTACCCGTCATTTCTAAATTTGTGTACTTATGTAATACAAAGCCAAATAACCACGCAAATAGTATTGCACTGAAAAAGGAGGGTACACTCATGCCTACAGTACTCAATATTTGTATTGTTTTATCTAGTATAGTATCTTTTTTTAAGGCGGATATAATACCTAAACATATTCCAAGAATTATAGCTATTAATATGGCTGTTATTGCTAGTACAAATGTATTGGGTAAGGTTTCTACTAAAACCTGACTTACTTTTTTGCCTTGTTTTGTGAACGATTCTCTCAAATAAGGCAGTTTTAAAACCGTTGTCGTATTCCCTAGAGTAAATAGCTGTAAGGCGGAGTATTTATTAGCGCTTAAATAAGTGTAGTCTTCTGTTTTATTAGAATGAAACGAAAGTGGTGATAAATCGTTTATATAATAAGCGTATTGTGTACTTATAGGTTTATCGAAACCATATTTTTTGTTAACGACTTCTAGTTGGGCTTTATCTACATTTTGTCCCAGCATCATTTCTGCAGGGTCTCCTGGCAATACACTAAATAAAAAAAATATAACTGTGACTACTCCAAATAATGTAAGTAGTGCATAAAAGGTTTTATTTAGAAAATAACTGATCAGACTATATTATTGTTTTAATGTTATTTTAATAATAGAGTCTACTCCCGTTACATCCATCTCCTTTAACAACACACTATCTTTAACAACTTCCATACGTTCTATAAGTTCTGCTTTTATAGTATCTACCATCTCTTTAGTAGCTAATTCATCGTCTATAAAATACATGACATTTGTTACCTCAACTGGTTCTGGTTTAGGTTCTGGCTTACGTTCTACTACTGGGAGTTCTAATTGGTCGATATCATTAAAATGTAACTTTTGCTTAATTGTAGCGTTTTGCAGTTTTAATATTCCCGGATTAGATCTCACTATTGTTTTTAATGCCGTTTCATCACAGAAATAAAAATCGAAATTTAAATTATATACAGATTTATAGTCTGCTACTTCTTCTGGTCCTGTTGCTGTTAAACCAACTACAGTGTAACCATTTTTAATGGCTTTATCTGTAGCTTCTTTTATTATTTTTAATCCATTTACTTCTGCTTTCTCTAAATTATAGGCGACTATAAGGATTAAGTTATCTTCCTTAAGAATAGATTCTGTTAAATCTTCACCATCTTTTTCTATAGAAAAGTCATGAATAGGTGCTTCGTATCCTTCTTCTATAATATCTACTTCTACACCAACGTATTTGCCTTCTACATTAGGGTAAGATCCATCTGTAACAAATTCTTTTTGCTCTCCATTTTTAAGCTCAAAGGTCCAAGTAAATTCTTGTACTGCTTTTGGTGCATCTTCTGGCACCGTCATATTATCTATAATATTAGCGCCTACTTTATATGGCCTATAATCTTTTGCAGGCAAATGCATTAACACATGGTATCCAAACCATAAACAGGCTATAAAACTTAATAATGATATTATTGTTGTTGCAAATTTATTAAAGAAAGGTTTTATGTATTTTACTTGTGTAAAAACAATAAGGATTAATGCTAATAAGCCCACATCTTTCCAAAAGCTTTGCCAAGGTGTCATTTTCATAGCGTCACCAAAACATCCGCAGTCTTTTACTTTATCGAAATAAGCTGAATAAAAAGTTAAAAACGTAAAAAACAATATCATTAGTAACAAACTCCAAACTGTAAACTTTGGTTTGTATCCAATAATTAAAAACACACCTAAAAGCACTTCGAATACAACTACAAATATAGAAATCCCTAATGCATAAGGTGTTAAAAAAGGTAAATCTAAAACCGTAGGCCCAAAGTATTCTTCGAGTTTAAAGGCAAAACCTATAGGATCGTTTAATTTTATTAATCCAGAAATGATAAAAAATATACCTATAAATATACGGCTAACCCCAACTATTACTTTCATGTGTTTATTATTGTTTAATTAACTTGCTTCTGCTTCGCTTAAGTGTATTAATGCAAAAATGGCATAGTTTATCATATCTTGATAATTAGCATCTATGCCTTCGCTTACTATTGTTTTTCCAGAATTATCTTCTATTTGTTTTACTCGTAATAGCTTTTGTAAGATTAAATCGGTTAACGAGCTCACTCTCATATCTCTCCATGCTTCACCATAATCATGATTTTTATCTTGCATTAACTGTTTTGTAAGTGCTACTTTTTCATCGTATAACAGTGTTGCTTTTTCTGTTGTTAAGTCTGGTTGCTCTACTACGCCCTTATCTAATTGAATAAGAGCCATGATACAATAATTAATGATTCCTACAAATTCGCTTTGCGCTCCTTCATCTACTTTTCTAACCTCATTTTGTTGTAAACTTCTAATGCGTTGTGCTTTAATAAAAATTTGATCTGTTAGCGATGGCAAACGTAAAATGCGCCAAGCACTTCCGTAGTCTTTCATTTTATTAATGAATAGGTTACGACAGCTATTTATAACGGCATCATATTGTTTTGATGTATCTTGCATGAATTGATTGAATTTTGCGTAAATTTCGCTTAATTTTTTGAAAAGTTCAAAGTTTATGGTTTAAAGTTTTACAAGCCTAAACAAACAACGTCTATAACACTACAAATGACATTAAATTGCAACGGTAATTGTATTGACTTAAGTATGCCTAAAGTTATGGGTATTCTTAACGTTACACCAGATTCTTTTTTTGATGGAGGCCTCTATAAAAATGAAAAATCTATTTTAACTCAAGTTGAAAAAATGCTCCATGAGGGTGCTACTTTTATAGATGTTGGTGCCTATAGCTCTAAACCTAATGCAGAAACTATCCCTGAAACTGAAGAGTT
>NZ_JBSHNS010000462.1:0-5106 GCF_053601635.1 Pontimicrobium sp. MEBiC01747 | reverse complement strand
TAATAATGGGTTTAGATTATGAACTGGTTAGCATTTTAATAGCATCTGCGACGATAACTGCATTCAGTTGGTTTAAGTTTTGTTGATTAGAGACCGAGTTTTGCATAGCCATACCATTAGCATGTGTTGCCATTTGGTAGAGGTTACTTAGTGCCTGTGCAGGAGATTCGCCTAGTACGGTAACATTTGTTTGTGTTACAGCATCGGTTATTTGTCCATTGACTGTAGAGTTGTCTGCCATAATTTTTTATTTGTTTGATTAATAGTTTTGTGTCTTGGTTTATACAAAGCTCTGAATATTAAATGATTGTTTTTTAAGGGGATTCCCTGAATTTTAAAAAATAAGGGAATTTACTTAGTGCATTAATATTTGGTCTAAAAGCGATGAAAATGAGCCAAATAGCTAGTTGTATTATAGGGACTTGTTGTTACTATTTATAAGCATATAAAGCCTACTTTTGTAGTATTAATAATCATTATTAAGCAGGAGTATGAAATTTTTTAAGAATATTTTTTTAGTTATAGTAATAGTTAGTATTACATCGTGTAAAGAAAAAGAAGAAGCAAATGTTGCTAAAACTGATGAGGTTTTTGTAGAAGAGCATACTACTGCTGTTGAAGAAGAAGAAAAAAATAAATTTGTTTTAGATAATTTATTAAAATATAACTCTGAAGCAGAACTAAAAGAAGCCTTTAAAGGAAAAGTTAAACGAGTTAAAGGCTATTATCCTGAAGGAATGGGGGTGTTTTTAAAAACAGTATTATATCCAGAAACTAAAAATGAAGTAGAATTTATTTGGAAAGACGATTCGTTGAACTTTAACCAATTGCACCAAATTAAAGTGTTTAAAAAAGATACAGATTGGAAAACTAAAGAAGGTATTACTATAGGAACCGATTTGAAGACATTAGAGATGCTAAATAAAAAAGCGTTTTCTTTTTATGGATTTGAATGGGATTACGGAGGTATGACAAGCTGGGATAACGGCTCTTTAATAAACAGAAATATGGCTGTAAGTCTAGCTTTGCCAGAAACAGTAGATTTTGCTGATTATGAAAAATTACTTGGAGAGTCCCAATTTAAAAGTAGCTCGGAAATAGCACAAAAAGTGAACCCTACTGTTAGGGAATTATCTTTAATAAAAAAAGAAGAAGAATAAAGCATACTAAAAATTTAGGGAGAAAAGTTATTTTTTTAGTAGCATTAATAGTCATAAGCAGAGAGCATGTTATCGCAATTAAACGTTACCTTTTAAAAACTGCTCTTGCCTGTAGAAAAAGTGTTGGATATACTTAATTTATTATAAATCTTCTAATTCTAAATTATAATCGTATTGCAAATCTTCATGTAAAGTTGCTATTCGTTTTTTTATTGTTGCTATTTGCCTGTCGTAAATATTCATTAATGTCACGTTTCGTTCTATAGAAGGTGTAAAATCGTTTAGTTTATTACAAAAATAGAGTAGTAGCTGTACTTCGGTTTCTTTATTTAAAGAGTATCTACAATACTTTTTTATGTTTCGTAGAATTTTGCGAACGCTTTTTTTTATATAAAAGTAACTATCTGTGTTAATAGTGCTAAACTGTTCATCTATTTCTTGCTTTACAGTTTCTATATAGCCGTTTTCATTATCTGCTTCAAATAACAAGTAGGTAAGGAGTTCTTTATTTTCTTTTTTAAAACGAGATAAACGCAAACATAATTCGGCAAGTTCTTGGTTAGATTTATGTTTTAATTCCTTTCTAATGGTAACTACAGATACTGCTTTCATAATTTATTTTCGTGACTATGGACCCTTTATTTTAATTGCTGTATTATAATAATCAAAACTAATTCTTTTTTTCTAGTCTGTCTAAAAAGGCTTGTTTGTATGTTTGTCCAATAGGGATTGTTTTAGAGTTTATAGAAATTCTGTTACCAGCAACGCTATTAATTAAGTCTATATTTACGGCAAATGATTTATGTGTACGCACAAATTGAGGTTCTGGTAAAAGCTTAAGTATGTTTGAGAATGTGTTGTTGGTTATAATATAATCATCATTTCTATGTAATTTAACATAGTCGCCTAACGCTTCAATACATTCTAGAGAGTTTAAAAGTATTTTGTGTAATACTTTGTTAGATTTTACCATTATAAACTGATCGGTAGCTGGAGATTGCTCTTTGGTTTTTAAGTCTAGTACTTTGTTAACAGCTATAAAAAAGCGATCAAACGAAAACGGTTTTAAAAGATAATCTATGGCATTAACCTCAAAACCATCTACCGCATATTGCGGGTAAGCAGTGGTAAAAATAACATTAGGTGGGTTTTGTAAAGATTTATAGAACGTTAATCCAGAGATTTTTGGCATATTAATATCTAAAAACAATAAATCTATGGTATTATGTGTTTTTAATACTTGCAGCCCCTCTATAGCGTTATTACATACAGCAACGAGTTCTAAAAAAGAGACGTCCTTTACAAAGTGTTTTAAAACACTTTGAGAAGAAGGCTCATCATCTATAATTATACATTTAATAGTCATTCTTGCAATGTGTTTAGTGTTATAGTTATGTCTACTTTAAAGGTGGTTTCTGTTTTAGTGATTTTAAATTCGTGTTGTTCTGGATAAACTAAATTTAAGTTGTTTTTAATATGCTCTAAACCAACACCTGAATACTGTAGTTTTTCATTGGATGCATCTAAAAGCATATTGTTTTCTATAGAAAACTTGAAAATATGGTTTTTTTGAAAAATATTGATGAGTATAAAAGTATCCTTTAGGTTGCCTTTTAAACCGTGTTTAAAACTATTTTCTACTAATGGCAATAGCAGCATAGGGTATAGGGTTAAACTTTCATTTTCAACACTGCTATTAAACGTTATATTATTAAAACCATGAACTCTAAATTTTTGAAATTTTATATAATTATCTAGTAGTTTAATTTCTTCTTTTATGGAGATACGTTTTGTATCGGCATCATATATAATGTATCGTAAAATATCAGAAAGTTGTACAATAGCATCAGTGATACCTTCTTTTTTTTCAATAGCTAACGCATAAATAACGTTAAGAGAGTTAAATAAAAAATGAGGATTTATTTGTGCTCTTAAATTAGATAGTTGTGTTTCTATTTGCTGGTTTTTTATACGTAATTCACGGTTTTCATTTCTGTTAAAATGAAACCAATCTTCAGAGAGTTTAATCAATGTTGTTGCTACTAGAAAAATACTAAAAGTAATAATAGGATTGGTGTTGGAATGGTATGAAATAAAAAAGTAATTAGGAAATAAGTTATTTAGTATAGGTTTAAAAAATGCAATATGTAATTGCGAAAATATAAGAAGGTTTATTATAAAGGCTAAACAATACAAAATGTACTTTTCCTTTTTTAAAAGACGGGGCATCAGGCCATATAGGTTTATTACGGAAGGTAGGGCCAAAGAAATAAGGAAGCCAACGGTATAAATATAATCTACAGTTATTGGGCGTTGTCCGCGAGAAAATATAAATAATAAAATTATAAAAGCGGATAACCACAGCCCTAAATTAAATAGTATAGGGCTGTGGTTGTTTATTTTTTTTAGATATGGATTAAGGTTTAACATTATACCTGCTTAGCTTTTTATCGGACGTTGACTTCCATTTGTTTTCAACACTTGATGCCAAATACTTTTCTAAAAATTCGTATAATTCTTTTGAATCTGCAGTAAGTAAAAAGTCCTCTTGGATACCTATTGTTTCATGTTTAATTCTAATTTTACTATTTTTAAATAAGTCTTTAATACGGTTTTCGTCTAACCATTTAATATCTACATTATCATTGTTTATCATGTCGAATTTTACAACAGAATGGGCATTTATAAGATGGGATGATAAAAGTGAGTTTAATCCAGTGTCGTCTTGTATATAAGGCGTAAAGTCTAATAATAATTGGTTTTTAACTTTAAAAGGTGTAGCCATAAAAGTGGCTTTTTTATCGTTAGAAGTATACTCTACGTAGTAATTATATTTGTATTTTTCAAATGCAGCCAAATCTTCTTTAGAAGGTTTATTTTTTGAGTTAAACTCTTTATCGAACATGGCTTTAAAAGATTCCACATGCCATATTGCTCCTTTATTATCTTTCCAGTCTCCAACAAATTTTTCTTCAAAAGAAATAGCTTCTTGTATATAAAAAGGATGAAGAGATTTTACAATACATGAGTTTAATACTAATACACTAAAAAGGATAATTACTAGGTTTCTAGTTTTCATAATTATAGGTTTTATTGATTTGCTTTCAAAACAAATAAAATTGTAAAAACACAACAATAAATTTCGGTAAACACGGCTTAACTCCTGCCAAACATTTATTTAGGCGTTATAATGGCGTTTAATATTCTTTTTTACACGCATTAAGCGATAAAGTCCAATGATTAGTATAATAGGCGAAATGACTAATAATATAAGTCCAAAGGATTTTAAATCTGTAAAGAATTCTAGCTTAAGTATGGTAAGCCCTGTGCCTAAGAAAACAATAAAAGTTCTAAAATAGGCTAAAAAAGTGCGTTCGTTTGCTAATTTGGTTCGTTCTATGGCTAACCAATCTCTTGTTATTAGCTGGTTTTTGTTTTCCATTTAATTCCCTTTTAATAAGTTAACACTAACAGTAGCTAATTCGCTATTGGGAAATTTAGAAAAATAGGTAGGATCTGGATGTAAACCAGCTTCTGCTGCTACTTTGTTAAATACATCGACTTCTAGAATGTATTGATCGCTATAACCATGCGTAGCATCGTAAGCGGTTGCTGCTGTTTTTCCTATATTATTAGCGGTAAGTTCAGGTTTTATAGTATGTAATTCTATAATTAATAAGCCAAATTGTTCTACGTATGGTTTCCATTTCTGTAAATGCTCTAATAATGAATCTTCAACGAGGTTATTGTTTATTCGTTTTCCTTTGTAGGCATAAGCACCAGAAGATTTGCTAATTCGATCTGTTGTTTGTTTTGGGGCTTCCCATATACGGTTATGATCTAGAAAAGTACGTACATTTAGTAAGTCTTTTAAATCTATATTATAATCTTCTTTTAAATCTTTGGCTAATAAATCGGGCCTACCAATGTCTCCCCATATTACTTT
>NZ_JBSHNS010000461.1:0-989 GCF_053601635.1 Pontimicrobium sp. MEBiC01747 | reverse complement strand
CTATTACTCCATGTAATTTCTACAGAAACATCATTGCTAGAATCAACAACTAAGTTACCACTCCAATCAAAATGAAACTTTCCCTGATTTCCATTGAAGTTAAAATTAAAAATATCTGGTTGACTATCTTTACAACCTCTTCCAATATCTTCTAAAACACTAAACCGTCCAGCATCATTAATCGTTTCATCAATTAGATAGTCATAAGTAATGTTTTCATCATTTATTAAATCTAAAAAACCCATACTGCCATCCGTTCCAAAATGACTGTCATCTGGTGTTCCTTGTGTTGTTCTTGATATTGCTCCTCCTGCTTGTAGAGACCATCCGAGTCCCACCCATGTACCAGATTCATTAACTTTAAATCCATTAGACCTATAATTTAAAGAAACAGGAATATTTAAAGCGCCATTTTTATACTGATAAATTGGCATTTGATAGGTAATTGCTCCTGTGGATTTATCCACCCCAAAATCTGTATATTGACTTATTGCTGCTGCTTCAGGAGAAGGAGGTAAAATGTTAGGATAATCTATTTGTTGGGCATAAAAAATTGTGTTTACTAAAAGTAAACTAATTGAGAAAAGTTTTTTCATTGCTTAATAGGGATAATAAAGTTGATAATGGTTATATAATACTTTAAAACGTAAAAGATTAATAATTATTTTCTTACACCATTAGTTTTTCAAATTTATAACAATTCTTTATACTATGAAATACGTATATCTACGTATATTTTAAATATTTTATTACGCTTATATATTGGTAAAACTAAATAAAGCAACACAAATAGGTCGATATCTATAAATATCGACCTATTTGTAATTATTTAACATCAATATTGTCTGTAAATATTATCGTTATTAGTAATAATTAAAAGCTCAATTGAGTAACCGCATAGTTTCATTGAGTAAACTAGTAGCATTTCTTTTTTTGACGTAGACACCTTCTGGATTATGTTGGGATACTTCCTTAAGAAAGGGAAATAC
>NZ_JBSHNS010000460.1:0-3305 GCF_053601635.1 Pontimicrobium sp. MEBiC01747 | reverse complement strand
CTGTGAACGCTTTAAGGTATTATCTGAAAACATTAATGATGAAGAATTAGCTACCTTTTACAGAGAATTAATGATTAGCGAGGCTGGACACTACACAACCTTTATCACGTTTGCCAGAAAATATGGTAAAGACATTAATGTAGAACAACGTTGGCAAGAACTTGTTGCCTTTGAAAGTGAAGTTATTAAGCGCTATGGTAAATCTGAAACCATACACGGTTAATCATTCATGAAAGTCGCTAAGTGGATTCTTCCTATTATTATATTTTCTCAGTTTTGCTGTACTTCGCTTTGGTTTGCTAGCAATGCTATTATTAATGATTTAATAAGTAATTTTAATTTAGAAGCACAAGCGTTAGGTAATTTAACATCAGCCATTCAATTTGGTTTTATTACTGGTACATTAGTTTTTGCCCTACTAACTATAGCCGATCGCTTTTCGCCATCAAAAGTGTTTTTTGTAAGCGCATTAGTTGCTGCCTTATTTAACATTAGCATGTTGTTAAACACCAATACACTCTTTAGTTTAGTAGTATTGCGCTTTTTTACAGGTTTTTTTCTAGCAGGAATCTACCCTATAGGCATGAAAATAGCTTCCGATTATTACAACAAAGGTTTAGGGAAATCACTAGGTTTTTTAGTTGGCGCATTGGTCTTGGGTACTGCATTTCCGCATTTTTTAAAGGGATTCGTTAATATAATCCCTTGGGAATATGTTATTATAGTTACTTCTATATTAGCAGTTTGTGGAGGCTTATTATTATTTGCTTTTGTACCTAATGGTCCCTACAGAACACCGAGTCAAAAATTAGACTTCTCAGCTCTTTTTAAAGTATTTAAAAAACTTACATTTAGACAAGCTGCTTTTGGTTATTTTGGACATATGTGGGAACTGTATGCTTTTTGGGCATTTGTTCCTGTAATGCTTTCCAGCTACCAAAAACTACATAACATTGCTAATTTAAATATTCCTTTATTATCGTTTTTAATTATTGCAGTAGGCAGTATCTCTTGTGTTATTGCTGGCTATGTATCCACTCGTTTAGGTACAAAAAAAACAGCTACTATTATATTATTACTCTCTGCTTTATGTTGTTTAATTTCACCGCTTCTATTTACAATAACTCCAGTAATCTTTTTTATTAGTTTTCTATTTTTTTGGGGATTTGTAGTCATTGCAGACTCTCCTTTATTTTCAACATTAGTAGCACAAAACGCCATAACAACACTAAAAGGAACTGCCTTAACAATAGTAAACTGTGTAGGTTTTGCAATAACAATAGTAAGCATTCAGCTATTAAGCATTTTAAACACTTACAACCCTTCAATATACAACTATACTATTCTAGCAATTGGACCTATTTTAGGGCTTATTGTGCTTTTTAAAAGAAAAACGGTATAAAAAATGCTGTTTGTTAATGTTAACAAACAGCATTTAAAATTGTATGTGCAACGCACTTATAGCAACTCTAAAATCTGAGCAGCATGGTCTTTTGTTTTTACTTTATCTATAACATGTGTAACAACTCCGTTTTCATCAATTAAAAACGTTTTACGGTGTATACCATCATACTCTCTCCCCATAAATTTCTTCAACCCCCATACACCAAAAGCTTCTATAACTTCTTTTTCTGTGTCGGCTAAAAGCGGATAAGGAAAATCGAACTTATTTTTAAAGTTAGACTGCTTCTTTTCTGTATCTGCACTAACACCTAAAATCTCGAAACCTTTATCTTGCAATACCTTATAATTATCACTCAGGTTACAAGCCTCTGCAGTACAACCTGGAGTATTTGCTTTAGGGTAAAAGAAAACAATTAGTTTTTTTCCTTTATAGTCACTTAAAGAGATTGCGTTCCCGTCTTGATCGTTAACTGTAAAATTAGGAACTGTATCACCTTGTTTTAATGTATTCATAGTCGTAAATTTGATTTTATCAAAAATACGACTAATGACGAAACAAGAAAAGGTAAATTTTGTAATAAAAACGTTAAATGAATTATATCCAGAAATTCCTATTCCTTTAGACCATAAAGACCCTTATACTTTACTTGTTGCCGTTTTACTATCTGCGCAATGTACAGATGTTAGGGTTAACCAAATTACACCACTTCTATTCGCTAAAGCAGATAATCCATACGACATGGTTAAACTCTCTGTAGAAGAAATAAAAGAAATTATAAGACCATGTGGTTTATCTCCTATGAAAAGTAAAGGTATATATGGACTTTCTCATATTCTAATTGATAAACATGATGGTAAAGTTCCTCAGAGTTTTGAAGCTTTAGAAGCGCTTCCAGCTGTTGGCCATAAAACGGCAAGTGTTGTTATGTCTCAAGCTTTTGGTGTGCCTGCTTTTCCTGTAGACACACACATCCATCGTTTAATGTACCGTTGGAATTTAACTAATGGTAAAAATGTTGCACAGACAGAAAAAGACGCTAAACGTTTGTTTCCAAAAGAGTTATGGAACGACTTACACCTTCAAATTATTTGGTATGGGCGAGAATATTCGCAAGCACGAGGTTGGGATTTAGAGAAAGATATTATAACTAAAACTATAGGAAGACAAAGTGTTTTAAAAGACTATAAAAAGAATAATTCGTAAGAAATATCCTCACACTACCTAAAACTTGTTTTTAATCGAAAAAATAAGAAATTATTTAAAAAAAACATGCGCAGCTTATAGATTAGTGTATATTGTCTTATTGTAATTTTTAATATCTTATAAAATAGATTATTATGATCTCCCCAAAATTCCCTAAAAACGAGAGAAAGCGACAAAAAGCTGTAGAAAAATACAAATTGCTTGACACTCCTTCTGAAGATAAATATGATAATATTACCAGTTTTATTTCTGATATTTGTGATGCTCCAATCTCACTAATAACACTGTTAGATAACGACCGTAACTTTCTAAAATCACACTATGGAATAGATTTTAATGAGTCTCCTAGAAACATCTCTTTTTGCGGGCATACTATAAACTCCGATGCGCCTATTATGATAATTGAAGACGCTAGAAAAGATGAACGTTTTCATGATAATCCTTTAGTAAAAGAGTTTAACGCCATTTTTTACGCAGGTGTTTCACTTGTTAACAGTGAAGGCTATAAATTAGGAACCTTGTGCGTGTATGACCATAAACCAAGAACTTTAACACAAGAGCAAAAAAAAGCACTACAAATAATTGCCAAACAAGTCGTTACACTTTTTGAACAGCGTTTACAAAACGAACAGCTTTTAAAGCTAAAAGAAAACTTACAGCGTAGAAATGATGATTTGGAAAAATTTGCTGCTATTGT
>NZ_JBSHNS010000459.1:0-240 GCF_053601635.1 Pontimicrobium sp. MEBiC01747 | reverse complement strand
GTTAACGCTGGTACAGATGGTAATACAACCATTTGCGATAGTAGTACAACAACTATAGATTTATTTAGTTTAATCGCTGGTGAAGATGCTGGTGGTACTTGGTCGCAAACTTCTGGATCTGGTGGTACTTTTAATGCTGCCACTGGTACTTTTACACCAGCTGTTGGTGCAACTACTAGTACCTTCGATTATACTGTTATTGGAACAAGCCCTTGTCCTAACGATGTTAGTACTGCTACT
>NZ_JBSHNS010000458.1:0-332 GCF_053601635.1 Pontimicrobium sp. MEBiC01747 | reverse complement strand
AGTAGCAGTACTAACATCGTTAGGACAAGGGCTTGTTCCAATAACAGTATAATCGAAGGTACTAGTAGTTGCACCAACAGCTGGTGTAAAAGTACCAGTGGCAGCATTAAAAGTACCACCAGATCCAGAAGTTTGCGACCAGGTACCACCAGCATCTTCACCAGCGATTAAACTAAATAAATCTATAGTTGTTGTACTACTATCGCAAATGGTTGTATTACCATCTGTACCAGCGTTAACGGCAGGGTTAATATTTATAGTAACAGTACTAATATCATTAGGACAAGGGTTTGTTCCTGTAACAGTATAATCGAAGGTACTAGTAGTTGTAC
>NZ_JBSHNS010000457.1:0-6901 GCF_053601635.1 Pontimicrobium sp. MEBiC01747 | reverse complement strand
AAGCAATGCTTTAGAGGCTAAGTATCATGAAAATGAAGAACAAGTAAAAAGCATCAAGAAAAACAATGAATCGATATATTTTAGGAGCAGGTCAATACATTTTGAAAGCTATAAAATATATCATTGAAATAACAACTTTTGAATTGAAAAAATGTAAAACGAAAGTTTTGGATTGAGTTAGCGAAAGCTAAATAGGTCAGTTGTTTGTTATCTCAAAGAAAGCCATAATACTATAGTGTTATACTATAATATTATGGCTTTTGTAATATATAATAGCACGCATAATATGCGTTGTTAAATATTTTCTTTATTAAATAAGAAAAAACAGCTAAATTTTTTATTAAAAAAGAGCCTTAAAATACAATAAAATTGACACTCCAAGACTCTAATTACTTATGGGCTTTTTAACCAATTGGAGCGTTATCAATTTTACTTAAATCTTCAAAAATGTCAAAAACATGATCCGTAATGTCTGTTATACCAATAGCATTTAATCTCTTAATATGCATTTCTCTATATTTTTTTAAATAGTCTAGATTCTTAAACAAATAAGTTGACCCAAAATGATTTGTACCATCTTCATACGTCCATATTTTCCATATAACCCCTTCTTCTTCGGCAATACTTTCTGCTAATTGCTTATTCCCATCCATAAATTCTTGCGTAACAGGACCGTCATACTTTAAATGTAAATCCCAAATTTTTTGTGTACTCATAATATTTTTTTTAAATGATTATTTATTTTGTTTTAATTTTAAATAACTTAAAATAGATAACAAGGCAAAAAATGCTGGGTCAGACCATCCAAACCCATAAAAAATGCCTTCGTATATGGCATAAAGAGTAATGATTACTCCTAAAATATTTGTCCATAACAAGCCAGTTAAAATTTTCTTTGCATAAATACTTTGCTCTTCTACATCCCTAAATAATAAACTAATAATACCTATGCCCATTAGAAATATTGTAGTATGCTGCGATAAAAAAACAGAGTATTTATCATTTAACTCAAGTCCGTAATTTGGCCATAATAGATTAGGTATAAAAAATAATCCTAACCCAAAAATTACATAAATTACTCCATGAATTGTTAAAAATGTTTTAGTGTTCATAATAAAGTTTGTTTTTAATAGTACAAAATTAATTAAAGTAGTTTACTTTTGATACTAATTATAAAAAAGAAAGTGATTTCCTTAAAGAAACTATATAATTATTTAAAATGAAAGTACAACTAAAAGAACCTTTATCTGCAGAGTGTGTAAGGCAATTACGAGCTATTAGTGATACAATGGAATTGTTATCTGGTAAATGGAAAATACAAATAATTGGTACGTTGCTTCGCGGAGGCACAATGCGATTTATGGAATTAAAAAGATCCATTAACGGAATAGCTGCAAAAAAACTATCCAGTGATTTACAAGAATTAGAATTAAATAAGCTTATAACTCGAACAGTAAAAAATACAAAGCCAATTACTGTTGAATATACTTTAACCGAGCATGGTAAAACCTTAGATAGCTTAATAGGAGAAGTTATAGATTGGGGAATAAAACATAGAACTGAAATAATAAAAAAAGTAAACACTAGTAAATAACATAGAACCAAAGTATAAAAGCCGATATAATTCAACTTTTGCTATGTATAAAACGCTTAGCCTATTTATATTATTTACAACATAGCTAATCATGTATTGAAGAAACTAAAAATATAATAATTAATTAAGTTTATGTAGTGTAAATTCCAAAGTGTTATTTACACTTTGGTAAACAGTTATTAGCCTCTTACACTTAAGTAATTGAGTTTAATAAAAATGATAATAATAGATGAACCTACCCTTTATAGCAGATAAAACCTTTAAAAATAAAGACTATACAACAATAGCTTTACCTAAAGGAGAGTACGACAATTGTACCTTTATAAACTGTAATTTTAATGAAAGCTATTTAGCTATGATTTCGTTCTTAGAATGTGAATTTATAGACTGTAATTTAAGTTTAACAAAAACTAAAAACACTGCCTTTAAAGATGTTATTTTTAATAACTGCAAATTGTTAGGAGTTCCATTTCAAGATTGTAACCCTTTTTTATTTTCGGTAGAGTTTAACAGCTGTATATTAAATTTATCTTCGTTTTACAACCTAAAAATTAAAGCAACAATCTTTAAAAACTGTAAATTACAACAAACCGATTTTACTAATACAGATTTAACAGCATCAATTTTTGATGAATGCGATTTATATAAAGCCGTTTTTGACAATTCTATTTTAGAAAAAGTAGATTTTTTAACTTCAAAGAATATTAGTATAAATCCAGAAATTAACAGATTAAAAGGCGCTAAATTTTCAAAAACCAATGCCTTAGGTCTATTATCTCATTATAACATTGATATTCTGTGATTTTTTTTACCTCAAAATTATCGATTTCATAATTTAACCCCCTAAAAATTATCATCTTAACAATAGAGCGCGTTGACAAGGACGTCTCTTTAAAATGCTGTTTGAATTTCGTATATTCGCAACACGAAAATTTTAAATAAAAGTATTTTATATATGTCACAAGCACCAAAAATTATCTATACAAAAACAGATGAAGCACCAGCTTTAGCTACACGTTCTTTTTTACCAATCGTAAAAGCTTTTGTTGAACCTTCAGGAATTAACATAGAAACTAGAGACATTTCTTTAGCCGCTAGAATACTAGCTGTGTTTCCAGATTTTTTAAAAGACGATCAACGTGTTTCAGACGATTTAGCATTTCTTGGAGAATTAGCAAAAAAACCAGAAGCTAACATTATAAAACTACCAAATATTAGTGCTTCTATACCGCAATTAAAAGCAGCTATAGCAGAGCTACAATCTCAAGGTTTTGAGATTCCTAATTATCCAGACGAGCCAGAAAACGATACAGAAAAAGAGATTAAGTCTCGTTACGACAAAATTAAAGGTAGTGCTGTAAACCCAGTATTGCGTGAAGGAAATAGTGATAGACGTGCGCCAAAAGCTGTAAAAAATTATGCTAAGAAAAACCCACATTCTATGGGGGCTTGGTCTAGCGAATCTAAATCTCATGTTGCTACAATGGAAGCTGGAGATTTTGCACATAATGAAAAATCAGTTACAATTAGCGAAGCAACTACTGTTACAATAGAACATGTAGATGCTAACGGAACTGTAACAACATTAAAAGATAACTTAGCCTTATTACAAGGGGAAATTATAGATGCAACTGTAATGAGTAAAAAAGCTTTACTAAGCTTTTTAGAAACTCAAATTGCAGATGCAAAAGCTAATAATGTATTGTTTTCATTACACATGAAAGCAACCATGATGAAAGTAAGTGACCCTATTATTTTTGGTCACGCTGTACGTACCTACTTTAAAGATGTATTTGCTAAACATGGTGAAACGTTTGAAGAAATAGGTGTAGATGTTAACAACGGTTTTGGAAACTTATTAAGCAACTTAAACGAATTACCAGAAGCTAAGCGTAACGAAATACAAGCAGATATACATGCTGCTTTAGAAAACGGACCAGATTTAGCTATGGTAAATTCTGATAAAGGTATTACCAACTTACATGTACCAAGTGATGTTATTATTGATGCTTCTATGCCAGCAATGATTCGTACCTCTGGACAAATGTGGAATGCTGAAGGAAAACAACAAGATACAAAAGCTGTAATTCCAGATAGTAGTTATGCAGGTATTTACACAGCAACTATAGACTTCTGTAAAAAACACGGTGCTTTTGATCCTACAACAATGGGAACAGTACCAAATGTTGGATTAATGGCTCAAAAAGCTGAAGAGTATGGATCACATGATAAAACCTTCCAAATTGCTTCTAATGGTACTGTTCGTGTAGTAGACGCATCAGGAAATACACTAACAGAACATACTGTAGAAACTGGAGATATCTGGAGAATGTGCCAGGTTAAAGATGCTCCAATTCAAGACTGGGTAAAATTAGCAGTAACAAGAGCTAAGGCATCACAAACTCCTGCTGTATTTTGGTTAGACGAGAATAGAGCACATGATGCTGAGTTAATTAAGAAAGTAAATACCTATTTAAAAGACCATGATACAACAGGATTAGATTTAAGAATCTTATCCCCTATCAAAGCAACAGAATTTACTTTAGAGAGAATAAAAGAAGGTAAAGATACAATCTCTGTTACAGGAAACGTTTTACGTGATTACTTAACCGATTTATTTCCAATTTTAGAAGTTGGTACAAGTGCAAAAATGTTATCTATTGTACCACTAATGAATGGTGGTGGATTATTTGAAACTGGTGCTGGAGGTTCTGCACCAAAGCACGTACAACAATTTACTAGTGAAAATCACTTACGTTGGGACTCTTTAGGAGAATTCCTAGCATTAGCGGTATCATTAGACCATTACGGTTTAGTAAATAATAACCCAAAAGCTAAAGTTTTAGGTGATGCTTTAGATGATGCTACAGAGCGTTTATTAGAAAACAAAAAAGGACCATCTCGTAAAGCTGGAGAGTTAGACAACAGAGGAAGTCATTTCTACTTAGCAATGTACTGGGCTGAAGCTTTAGCAACACAAACCAAGGATGCTGATTTAGCTGCAGAATTTGCACCTTTAGCAAAACAATTAGCAGATAACGAAGCAAAAATTGTTTCAGAATTAAATGATATACAAGGTAATCCTGTAGATATAGGTGGATATTACGAGCCTAAAGAGGATTTAATAAATAAAGCTATGCGACCAAGTGCTACACTTAATAGCATATTAAGTTAAACAATAAAACAACGAAGAGGCTCCTAATTAGGAGCCTTTTTTATTTGTATTAGTTATGTAATTTAAGTTCTATAAGGTTCTCTATACAATCCCTCATACTTCGGAATCACTCAAACTGACGTAGTAATTTTGTTTTATAACAATGTTGTCTCTTCGAGTGATTTTATGCAGTGTAACGCAATAAAATTGTATCGAGAAGCTTCTGTTCTAAAATCTTTAAATAGATTACTACATCCTCCTAATAACAGAAAAATAATAATAGTTACATACTTAGCAGAAAGTAAACACGTTTATTAATAATCACTGTTCTTTGGCAATGCGTTAAGGATTGAGGCTTTGTTGGAGCTCCTTGCAAAGAGCGACTGCCGAAAGCCTGACTTTATAAGTATTAAAACCTAATAAAAGGTTTAAATACTTGTAAAGAAACGCCCAAAAATATGTTAAAGACTGTGATGTAAAATTACGATTTCGATAAATTTGTAAAAACTAAACCACTCTAAATGAATCATCTTAAAAAACTACTATTCTTGTGTCTTTGCATGGGTAGTATGTTTAGCTTTTCGCAAGATAAAGTAACGCTTAGCGGTACTATTCTTGAGGACAAAAGTAATGAAACCCTTATTGGTGTTAACATTCTTATCCCTGAACTACAAACTGGAACCATTACCAACGAATATGGATTTTACTCCATCACGCTACCTAAAGGCGATTATAAAGTAATTATAAGCTACTTAGGCTATTCGGATAAAGTTGAAGTTATAACTCTAAATGAAAACACTAAACGTAACTTTAGTTTAATAGAGTCTACAGAAAGTTTAGATGAAATTATTATTACTGAAGATGTAGAAAAATTAAATATAAAGAAGCCACAAATGAGTGTTAATGCACTCTCTTCTACAACTATAAAAGAGATTCCTGTTGTTTTAGGAGAACCAGATGTTATTAAAGCCATTACACTATTACCTGGTGTTACCAATGCTGGTGAAGGGGCTTCGGGTTTTAATGTTCGTGGTGGTGCAGCAGATCAAAACTTAATACTGTTAGATGAAGCTACGGTGTTTAACTCTTCTCACCTTTTCGGGTTCTTCTCTGTATTTAATCCAGATGCTATAAAGGATTTAAAATTATATAAAGGCGGAATTCCGGCACGTTACGGTGGTCGTGTATCTTCGGTTTTAGATATTTATCAGAAAGAAGGGAATAGTAAAGAATTTCACATGAATGGTGGTATTGGTATTGTAGCCAGTAGATTATTAGCAGAAGGGCCATTAAAAAAAGACAAAGGTTCTTTTCTCTTTGGTGGGCGTAGCTCTTACGCGCACCTGTTTTTACCTTTATTTGATATTGATAATAAAGCCTATTTCTACGATTTAAACACAAAATTGAGTTATAAACTAAACGATAAAAACAATATTTACTTATCTGGTTATTTTGGTAGAGATGTGTTTAGCCTATCGGACAGTTTTGAAAACACGTATGGTAATACGGTTGTTAATTTTAGATGGAATCATTTATTTTCAGATAAACTGTTCTCTAATATGTCTTTAATTTACTCAGATTATTATTACGGACTAAATCTTGATTTTGTTGAATTTAATTGGAATTCTGGTATTAGAAACTTCAATTTTAAATACGATTTAAAACATTACTTAAACGATAAAATAAAATTACAGTACGGTATAAATAGTATTTATTACACATTTAATCCTGGAGAAATTGAGCCCTCTACGCCTACTTCGGGTATAAACGCACAAAAATTGATAGATAAATATGCTTTTGAAAATGCAGTATATTTTGATGCAGAACATAAAATAACCGATAAACTAACATTATCTTACGGTTTACGCTTTAGTTCTTTTTTACGCTTAGGGCAGGATGAATTAAATATTTACGAAAACGACCAAGCAGTAATCTTTAATGACGACATTAAAATCTACGAGAAAGCAACACCAATAGGTACAGAATCTTTTAAACGCAGCGATGTCATAGCATCTTTTGCTAATGTAGAGCCGCGTTTTTCTGCAGCCTATCAACTAGGTAATAACGCATCTGTAAAGGCGAGTTATAATAGAATGAGTCAATATTTACATCTGCTTTCTAACACCAGTTCCCCAACACCATTAGATGTTTGG
>NZ_JBSHNS010000456.1:0-13980 GCF_053601635.1 Pontimicrobium sp. MEBiC01747 | reverse complement strand
TATCCAAATATGGAATGGTAATAAATTCCTGCGAAGGCAGGAATCTTTAATACCGTGAGCAATGTCACTTCGAGTGATTTATGAAGAACGAATAAATTGTATCGAGAAGCTTTTAAAATAAACCTTCTTTTAGAAGAAATAATATGATAAGTACCGAGCAAAACATAGATAAAATACTATACCCAATATTGGAACAGGTTTCAGACCCAGAGATTCCAGTATTATCCATTATGGATATGGGGGTAGTACGTTCGGCAGTTATTGAAAATAATATCGTAAAAGTTCAAATAACACCAACTTACAGTGGTTGTCCAGCAATGGATGTTATTGGAGACGATATAAAAAAAGCATTAAAAGAAGCAGGGTATAATTCAGAAATAGAATTAATATTAGCACCCGCCTGGACAACCGATTGGATAACACCCAGAGGGAGAAAAGCGTTAGAAGATTACGGAATTGCAGCGCCACTTGACGCAGAAGCAGATAAAGATGTATTACTAAACGGGAAACGCATAGTGAAATGCACTAATTGCGGTTCTCAAAATACTAGATTAGTAAGTCAGTTTGGTTCAACAGCATGTAAAGCACAGTTTCAATGTGATGACTGTCAGGAACCTTTCGATTATTTTAAATGTTTAAAGTAATTAATTAGTGAGAGTATGAGCAATAAAGCATCTTTTATGGTAGGACTTCGCACTACAATATACATGGTCACCGATATAAAAAAAGCTACAGAATGGTATTCTGAAGCTTTTTTCGTTAAACCCTATTTCAATGAACCCTTCTATGTTGGATTTAATATAAAAGGATACGAATTAGGATTACAACAAGAAGAACGAGATAGTAGTACAAAAACAGAAAATGTATTCTCATATTGGGGAGTCGAAGACATAAATAAAGCCTATCAACATTTTATAGATATAGGAGCAACAAAGCATGAAGCGCCAAATGATGTAGGAGGAGATATAATGGTTGCAAGTCTCTATGATCCTTGGAATAATATTATAGGATTAATTTATAATCCCCATTTTAAAGTAGAAGAATAAGTAAATTTAAAAGGAACATCAGTTCGAGTGAAATTCTTTTTTTAGAATTTTGTATCGAGAACATATAAAAAAATATAATAGCTATGGCTAATAATTCAATAGAATTGAAAATAGAAAATAAGGTAGCATACATTACTTTAAACAGACCAGAAGTATTCAACAGTTTTAATAGAGAAATGGCATTAAAACTACAAACTACTTTTGATGATTGCAAAACAAATGAAGACGTTAGAGCAATTGTTTTAACTGGAAATGGAAAAGCATTTTGTGCAGGTCAAGACTTAAAAGAAGTAACAGATCCAGAGTTAAACCCAGGGTTTAAAAAAATATTAGAAGAACATTATAACCCAATCATTACAAGAATACGAGCTATTAAAAAACCAGTAATAGCAGCAGTAAATGGTGTGGCAGCAGGAGCAGGAGCAAATATTGCATTAGCATGCGATATTGTAGTAGCTCATGAAAAAGTAAGTTTTATACAAGCCTTTAGTTTAATAGGCTTGGTTCCAGATAGTGCAGGAACATTCTTTTTGCCTAGATTGATAGGGTTTCAAAAAGCATTAGCATTAGCGATGTTAGGCGATAAAATCTCGGCAGAAGAAGCAGAAAAAATGGGAATGATTTATAAATCGGTTCCGTTAGGCGAATTTGAAGAAACGATAAATAAGTTAGCTGTAAAACTAGCTAATATGCCAACTAAAGCATTAGGGTTAATTAAAGAACTATTCAATAAATCTATGACAAACGATTTAGAAGCACAATTAGCTTTAGAATCGAAATTACAAATCGAAGCAGCACAAAGTAACGATTATGCAGAAGGTGTTGCCGCTTTTATTGAAAAAAGAAAACCAGAATTTAAAGGGAATTAAAAAATATAGAATATCGAATAAGAGAATATTGAATGATGAAGTCGATTTCGGTAAAAAATTAGATTAATGAGTCGAAAGTATGATTTAGAAAATAGGTTAATTCAATTCTCCGTAAATATTATTTCTCTCTGTAAAACAATGGAGAGTAATTTTACGTCTCAGCATTTATCAAAACAATTAATTCGTTCTGCAACATCTTCCGCTTTAAATTATGGGGAAGCCCAAAGTGCTGAATCAACAAGAGATTTTCTTCATAAAATGAAGATTTGTCTTAAGGAATTAAGAGAATCTTTAGTGAATTTAAAAATCCAAAAAGGAGCAGGTCTTCTTAAAGATTCTGAAAAATTAGAATTACTTTTAAAAGAAAACAATGAACTAATTGCAATTTTCGTTTCTAGTATTCGAACTTCGCAAAATAAAAATAAATAGTAATGAATGCCTATCAGTTAGTTGAAATTAAAAACTTCGATATTCTGTATTTAACATTCGATATTCAATATTAAAAAATATGAACGTAGGAATTATTGGTGGTGGTACAATGGGAAGTGGTATTGCTCAAGTAGCAGCAACTTCTGGATGTAAAGTAAAACTATACGATACCAATCAAAACGCATTAGATAAAGCCAAAGCCGCTTTAGAAAAAATATTATCACGTCTTATAGAAAAAGGACGTATTGATGACGCTGAAAAAACAAGAATTCAAAGTAATATATCTTATGTCAATACTTTAAAAGATTTAGCAGATTCTAATTTAACAATAGAAGCTATTATTGAAAATCTTGAGATAAAGAAAAAAGTATTTTCAGAATTAGAAAGCTATGTCGCAGAGGATTGTATCATCGCATCAAATACATCAAGTCTATCTATAGCATCAATAGCAGCATCGTTAAAAAAACCAGAACGCTGCGTTGGTATTCACTTTTTCAACCCAGCACCGTTAATGAAGTTGGTTGAGGTTATTCCTGCAATACAAACCTCTAAAGAAGTCTTAGATAAATCAATACAAACTATTTCCGATTGGAAAAAAGTAGTAGCAGTAGCTAAAGACACACCAGGCTTTATAGTAAACAGAGTAGCACGTCCATTTTATGGAGAAGCTTTAAGAATATATGAAGAAGGATTAGCCGATTTTGCAACAATAGATTACAGTTTAAAAACAATGGGAGGTTTCCGCATGGGGCCTTTTGAATTGATGGACTTTATAGGAAACGATGTCAATTACACCGTAACCGAAACGGTATTTACAGCATTCTATTTCGATCCAAGATATAAGCCGGCATTTACACAGAAACGTTTTTCAGAAGCAGGTTATCTAGGTAGAAAATCAGGAAAAGGATATTATGACTATTCAGAAGGAGCAGTAAAACCAGAACCTGTAAAAGATAATGCATTAGCAGAGCAAATATTCAATCGTGTATTAGTTATGTTAATTAATGAAGCAGCAGATGCTTTATTTTTAAACATAGCCTCAGCAGAAGACATAGATAACGCAATGACAAAAGGTGTTAATTACCCAAAAGGCTTATTAGCATGGGCAGACGAAAAAGGAATCGATTGGTGCGTTTCAAAATTAGATGAACTATATAATGAGTACCATGAAGATAGATACCGTTGTAGTCCTTTATTAAGAAAGATGAATAAGGAAGGGATGAGGTTTTTTGAGTAGGTTTGAGGTATGAGGAAATCTAAGTATCATTTTAAATTTGAAGATTTAGGAATTTATACCAAAGCGATGGAGTTTGGAGAAACTGTAAATCGTTTAGGAAAGAAATTTCCGAAAGAAGAACGTTTCGAATTAACATCTCAATTTAAAAGAGCAGCAGATTCAATAGCCTTAAATATTGCGGAAGGTTCAAGTGGAACAGATAAACAGTTTCATAATTATTTAGGAAATGCGTGGCATAGTGCTCATGAATGTATAGCATGCAGTTCGAAAGCACAAATGAGAAATTATATTACAAATGAGGAAGATGAAGATGTTAGAAGAATGATAACTGAGTTATCAAAAATGATAACGGTACTACGCTCAAGAATAGCATCAAGAATCAATAAAACAAAATAGAAAGAATAAATAAGATGTCAGAAGAATTAAAACCTATTCCCTCACACCTCATACCTAGAAAAATGCTATCCCAAGATGCCTACAGCACTTGGTTAGGAATAGAAATTCTAGAATGCGAAATCGGTCGCTGTAAAGTAGGGATGACTATTCGTAAGGAAATGCTTAACAGCATGAATAAAGCACATGGCGGAATAAGTTATAGTTTAGCAGATACCGCATTTGGTTTTGCAGCAAACACACATGGTAAATATGCCGTTTCAATAGAAACAAGCATTAATCATATAGAAGCATTAAGTGAAGGCGATTATATAGTAGCAGAATCTGTAATAGAAAAAGTAAATAACAAACTAGGCTTTAATATAATAGAAGTAAAAAGAGAAGAAGAATTAGTAGCTTTGTTTAAAGGTGTTGTATATCGTACACAAAAAGAATGGGAATAATTCCTGCGAAGGCAGGAATCTCAAAATAAATAAAAGTGAAACATTGGTATGTCTACATAATGGCGAATAAACCCAACGGAGTAATTTATATTGGAGTAACTAATAATATTGATGAAAGAGTAAAAGAGCATAAGTTTAAAGTTTACCCAAAATCTTTTACTGCAAAATATAATTGCGATAAATTGGTGTATTTTGAAGAATTTGAAGATGGAGAAAAGGCATCGATTAGAGAAAAACAATTCAAGAAATGGAAAAGGTAATGGAAGGTGAATTTAATTCAAGAAATGAATCCTGATTGGACAGATTTAAGCATGAATTGGAATTTAGAAAACAAAATATTTAGAAATAATAATTAATAAGATACCTGCCTGCGCAGGCATTTAACATGAAACAAGCATATATAATAGACGGTGTGCGTACACCAATAGGAAATTACAAAGGCACATTATCGGCAGTAAGAACAGACGATTTAGGCGCATTGGTTATTAAAGAAGTTGTAGAACGCAATCCTAATATTCCAAAAGAAGCATACGACGATGTTATTATGGGCTGTGCAAACCAAGCAGGAGAAGATAACCGTAATGTAGCGCGTATGTCTTCGTTATTAGCAGGATTACCATTTACAGTGCCGGGCGAAACGGTAAACCGTTTATGTAGCTCAGGCTTATCTGCAATAATACATGCTAATAGAGCAATAAAAGCAGGAGATGGCGATTTATTTATTTCTGGAGGAGTTGAGAACATGACGAGAGGACCATACGTAATGGCTAAACCATCAACAGCATTTGGAGGAGACTCAAAAATGTATGATTCAACATTTGGATGGCGTTTTATAAACCCTAAAATGCAAAAGTTATACGGTACAGATGGCATGGGAATGACGGCGGAAAACCTTGTAGAAAAGTATAACATATCTAGAGAAGATCAAGATAAGTTTGCGTATTGGAGTCAGATGAAAGCAGCCAAAGCACAAGAAAATGGGCGTTTAGCAAAAGAAATAGTAACTGTCGAAATTCCACAACGTAAAAAAGACCCGATACAATTTTCAAAAGATGAATTTGTAAAACCAAATTCATCATTAGAAGTATTAGGGAAACTAAGAGCAGCCTTTAAAAAAGAAGGAGGAAGCGTAACGGCAGGAAATGCATCAGGATTAAATGATGGAGCTGCTGCAACTATTATAGCATCAGAAGATGCTGTTAAAAAATATAACCTAAAGCCATTAGCAAGAATAGTAAGTTCTGCGGTAGTTGGTGTAGAACCAAGAATCATGGGAATAGGCCCAGTGCAAGCCTCAAATAAAGCATTAGAAAAAGCAGGTTTAACTATGGATGATATGGATGTTATTGAGTTAAACGAAGCCTTTGCAGCACAAGCATTAGCCTGTACTAGAGCATGGGGGTTAGCAGACAATGACCCAAGATTAAACCCTAACGGAGGATCTATAGCAATAGGGCATCCACTAGGAGTAACAGGAGCTAGAATAGCATATTCTGCGGCATTAGAATTACAAGAACAAAACAAAAAATATGCATTAATAACGATGTGTATTGGTGTAGGGCAAGGGTATGCAGCTATTATAGAACGAATTCCTGCGTAGGCAGGAATCTCATAGTTGACAGAGACAATATATAATCTCAAGCAGAGTAATAACAAAAGCGTTGAGAGAAATAAAGAAGAAATAATTACATCAAACAAAAAGATTCCTACCTGCTCAGGAATATGATATGAAACATTGGTACGTCTATATCATGGCAAATAAACCGAATGGAGTAATTTACATTGGTGTAACGGATAATCTAGATGAAAGAGTAAAAGAACATAAATTGAAATTGTACCCTAAAGCTTTTACAGCAAGATATAATTGTGTTAAATTAGTTTATTTTGAAGAATTTGAAAATGGAGAAAAGGCTTCAACTAGAGAAGTGCAATTCAAGAAATGGAAAAGAGATTGGAAGATTAAATTAATAGAAGAAATGAATCCAAGTTGGTTTGATTTAAGCCTTAATTGGAATTTGAATTACAGAAAATTTAGAAATAATTAAAAGATACCTGCCTGCGCAGGCATGATCATGAATAAAATTCAACACTACGTCCAAGGGCAATGGACAACAGGAAAAGAAGAAGGAACACCAATCCACGATGCCATAACAGGTGAAGCATTCGCAAGTGTAGCAATCGAGGGATTGGACGTCCCCGAAATACTAAACTACGGAAGAACAAAAGGAGGAGAAGTACTTAGAAAAATGACCTTCCAAGAGCGTGGAAACATGCTTAAAAGTTTAGCATTGTACTTAACAAAACGTAAAAAAGAGTTTTACGAATTAAGTTACAGAACAGGAGCAACAAAAGTAGATAGTTGGATAGATATAGAAGGTGGATTTGGAAATCTATTTGCTAATGCATCATTACGAAAATTATTCCCTAATCAATCGTACCACGTAGAAGGAGATCCAATCGATTTATCTCGAGGAGGCCGTTTTATGGCGCACCATATTATGGTACCCAAAAAAGGAGTAGCAGTACATATAAATGCCTTTAACTTTCCTGTATGGGGCATGTTAGAAAAATGTGCAGTAAACTGGATGGCGGGAGTACCAGCAGTAGTCCTACCAGCACCATCATCATCATATTTAGCAGAAGCAGTAGCAAGAACAATAATAGCATCAGGTATTTTACCAGAAGGAGCATTGCAAATTATTAACGGTACAGTTCGTAATATTTTAGATACAGTAGAATCTCAAGATGTAGTAACCTTTACAGGATCTGCTGCTACAGGTCGTTTATTAAAAGCACACCCAAGAATTATTCAAGAAGCAGTGCCATTTACAATGGAAGCCGATTCATTAAACGCTTCCATTCTAGGAGAAGATGCAACACCTGGAACTCCAGAATTTGACTTGTTTATAAAAGAAGTACGAAAAGAAATGACTGTAAAAGCTGGGCAGAAATGTACAGCGATACGTCGAATAATAGTGCCAGAAAATAGAGTAGAAGATGTACAAATTGCTCTAGGAAAAGCATTAGATAAAGTAACCATAGGAGACCCAAGATTAAAAGAAGTACGCATGGGGTCCCTAGTAAGTAAACAACAAGTAGAAGCAGTAAGAGATTCTGTAAACGATTTAGCAAAAGAAGCACAAATAGTTTACGGAAGTTTAGATACAATAGAAACAATTGGAGCAGATGCTAAAAAAGGAGCATTCATTAGTCCAATAGTATTAAGAGCAGACCATCCGTTTCAAAATACAATTATTCACGAACGTGAAGCCTTTGGTCCAGTAAGTACAATAATGCCTTATAAAAACTTAGATGAAGCTATTACTTTAGCACAAATGGGTAAAGGGTCTTTAGTATCATCAATAGCAACTAACGATGATAAAATAGCTAAAGATTACGTAGTAAATGCAGCAAGTCATCATGGACGTATTATGGTAATAAATCGTGAAATGGCAAAACAAAGTACAGGTCATGGATCGCCATTACCAAGTCTAGTTCATGGAGGACCAGGACGAGCAGGTGGAGGAGAAGAAATGGGAGGTATGCGAGGTATTAAGCATTACTTACAGCGTACAGCCATACAAGGTTCGCCAACAACGTTAACAGAAATTACAGGAATATACCAGCCAAAAGCAGCATATAAAGCCTCTCCAAAACATCCATTTGCATACCATTGGGAAGATATTCAACCAGGAATGTCTTTAAAAACACATAACCGAACCATTACAGATACAGATATTGTAAACTTTGGTAACATTACATGGGATCATTTCTATGCGCATACAGATATTACAAGTTTAGATGGAAGTATTTTTGAAAAACGAACGGCACACGGCTATTTCATTATTTCAATGGCAGCAGGATTATTTGTGTACCCAAACAAAGGCCCAGTTGCAGCAAATTATGGTTTAGAAGAAATTAGATTTTTACGCCCTATTTATCATAACGATACCCTTTATGTACGGTTAACATGTAAGCAAAAAGTAGATAGAGATAGTAGAGGGCAAGAACACCCTAGTGGTATTGTAAAATGGTATGTAGAAGTTTTTGATGCTAACGTAGATGCAGCTAATACTGTATTGCCAGCAGGAGCAGAAAAAGAAGACGCATTAGTATGTGTAGCTACAATATTAACAATGGTAGAAAAGAAACAAGAAGTATTTACAGAAATGACTTCAGAAGTTATAGACGCTTGTTTAGCAAAACTAACAGAAGATAGTAAGCCTAAATGGGGAATTATGACACCACAGCATATGCTAGAACATTTAGAGTATACATACAAAATTGCGGGTGGTGAGATTCAAGATTTTGAAATTGCTACGCCAGAAAAAATATTAGAGAAAGTACATGACAGTTTGTATAATTTTGAAAAGTTTCCACAGAATTCAAGATTCCCACAATTAGAGAAAGATACTTTAGCACCTTTGGTACACCCAGATTTGCAAACAGCAAAAGATAAATTTATAGAACAACGCTTTAAGTACTTAGCATTTTTTCAAGACAATCCAGATGCGGTTTTAAAGAATTTAGTCTTTGGCGAATTGAATAAATACGAGTCGTATTTGTTAGAGCGTAAGCACCTTAATCATCATTTCGAACAATTTAATCTGCTATAGCAGATTAAATTGTTCGAAACTCCCAAGAAATTGGGAGTCTTTTTAAAATTGAAATAATAAATATGAAATGGTACGTCTACATTCTAACAAACAAAAAGCAAGGCGTTTTATATATAGGATTTACAAAAGATTTAAGAAGAAGAATATATCAACATAAAAATAAAGCACATCCAACGACATTCTCAGCAAGATATAATTTAGATAAATTAGTTTATTTTGAATCGTTTGAAGATGAAAAAGAAGCGAGGTTGAAAGAAAAACAAATGAAGAAATGGAATAGAGGTTGGAAAATTGAATTAATAGAGAAAATGAATCCGCATTGGATGGATTTGTATACTAAAATATAAATTAAAAAAGATTCCCACTTTCGTGAGAACACATAAATGTAATGACACAACCATACGTTAAAATAAACATAGAAAACGAAGTAGGATACATAGAGTTTTTTCATCCTGCTCACAACTCTTTACCAGGAGATGTGTTAGCAAAACTAGCACAAACAATAACCGAAGCAGGGCAAAACGATGCTATAAAAGTTATAGTCTTAAAAAGTGGAAAAGACAGAACATTTTGTGCAGGAGCAAGCTTTAAAGAGTTAATAAATATTAATGATGCAGCAACAGGAAAAGTGTTCTTTTCTGGATTTGCAAATGTTATTAATGCGATGCGTAAATGCCCTAAATTTATAATAGGGCGCATACAAGGTAAAACAGTAGGAGGCGGTGTTGGTTTAGCAGCAGCAACCGATTATTGTATGGCTTCAAAATATGCAGCGATAAAATTAAGCGAACTAAATATAGGAATAGGACCATTTGTAGTTGGGCCAGCTATAGAACGTAAAATGGGCTTAAGTGCGATGTCTCAAATCGCTATAGATGCTAATTCATTTTATCCAGCAGAATGGGCCATGCAAAAAGGATTATTTACAAAAGTATTTGAGAGTAACGAAGAATTAGACGAAGCAGTAAAAACAACAGCAGAGCACTTATGTACGTATAATACAGATGCTATGACAGAAATGAAAAAAGTATTCTGGAAAGGTACAGACGATTGGGATGAATTACTAGCAGAACGTGCACAAACAAGTGGAAGATTAGTACTGTCAGAATTTACTAAAGAGAAATTGAAAGGGTTTAAGTAACAAATTCCTGCGTAGGCAGGAATCTTTTAGTACAAAAGATAATATAAAAACCTTTATAATGATTAAGCCGGAAATAGTTAAATTGTCAAGAATACCACTAAATAAACTTATTCTTAATAATATTATTTATTCTGAAATAGCAGAAGGAGGAGCTATGGGCAATGATGGTGGAATTATTATTTATGTTATGAAAGGAGATCAGTTTATTCTCTATGAAACAAATTTGTATACAGATGAGAGTATATATAGATACAAGAACCTTATTACTTAAATACCAGAATGGATATAAGAATGATGATAATCAAATAAATAAAATTTTATTTGATTATCATTATGGAGGTATGGGAAATCATATTCTTATAAATAAGAATGTTTCTCTAAAAAATGGAGATGGTTTTTTTGTCTACAGAGGAGAAAATAATAAAGAATATCAGATTTCCTGTTCTGTAGAAGGCGTATTTAATTGTGTGAAATATTCAATGGAGAATTCTAAGACTGATTAAAGTAATATAATTGAAGAAATGAACCTAAGTTGGTCGGATTTAAGCACCAATTGGAATTTAGATAATAAGAGAATTTAAAACTAATAAATAATAAGATTCCTGCCTGCGCAGGAATATGATATGATATACGCATTCAAAGGATACACTCCAGTAGTACACGAATCTAGTTTTGTCCACCCATTAGCGGCTGTAACAGGAAATGTTATTATTGGTAAAAACTGTTATATTGGCCCAGGAGCAGCTATTCGAGGAGATTGGGGGCAGATTATTTTAGAAGATGGCGTTAATGTACAAGAAAATTGTACAGTGCATATGTTTCCAGGTAAATCTATTACATTAAAAGAAAGTGCTCATGTAGGACATGGAGCAATTATTCATGGCGCTAATTTAGGACGTAATTGTCTTATCGGAATGAATACAGTAATCATGGACGATGCAGAAATAGGAGACGAAAGCATTGTAGGAGCTATGGCATTTGTAAAAGCCGAAACCAAAATACCAAACAGAAGCTTAGTTGTTGGGAATCCTGCAAAAGTAATAAAGCAAGTAAGTGATGAAATGATTGCTTGGAAAACTAAAGGAACACAATTATATCAGCAATTACCTGCAGACTGTCACGAAACATTAAAAGCAGTAGAGCCTTTGCGAGAAGTGCCAAAAGACTTGCCTACTCAAGAAGAAGCCTATAAAACGTTGAGAGATACTTTTAAGAAATAAAATCAGTGTTAGCTTAAAAATCAATAATTATGAAAAACATAAAATTAATTATTTTATTAATAGTTCCATTATTTCTTTATTCTCAAGAAGAAAATGGAATTCTATTTTTTAAGCTAGATAAAAAAGTAGTATATGTAGACAATTCACCCGCTACACATTTTACTATGACAATTCCTGGAGATAGTATACAAGAAATTGAGACCCCTAATAGTTTTTTAATAAATAATAAAGTTATTCAAGTTCTTAAACGAGGTTATGGTAGTAAGGATTATAATAATAAACAGCCAACTTCAAAAGAAGTAGAACTTTTAAAAAAGGCTATGAAGTTTGAAGTGGATTACTTTGAAAATGAGATATTTAATAAAGAATTAGAAGTTCAAGAAGATATTTTTTTAAATGCTTCAGGGAAAAGATTCCACTTATGGTGGTTTAAAATTCCACATATTGAAATAAAAGGTGAACCAAATTCCACAAAGACAGAATACACCTATTATTTAAATTGGGTTGCAAACGATTATATTTCTGTTATGAGCTCTTATTCATTAGAAGGAGAAGATTTTAATGACAAAATTAAAGAAATAAAGGACATTGCAAATTCTATTAATGTTTTTGGAGCACCTATAGATATTGAAGGGACTTATCAAAAAATGAAAACAGAACAAGAAGGTAAAACGTTGGAATTTGTTAATCCAGATAAGAATTTTACTATAGATATTCCTAAATGGGCTAATATTGTTAAGACTAATTTAGATACAGATTGGGCGATAACTTTTCCTGATATTGATAATGTTAAAAACGTGGCATTAGTAACTTGGAATAGCAAAGAAGAATTTGATTCTCTAGAGAAGTTTAATGAGCATTTTATTCTTAATCTTAAAATGGGTGATAAAATAGGAAACGCCACTGTATTATTAAAAAAAGAATTAAAACCACTTGATAATTGTAATGGAGTTGCTTATAAAATTCAACTTATGTTAGGTAAAACTATATACGATTGCCAGTACGTGACCTTCGAAACAAAAAGCCATTATATACTTACAAAATTTGTGGCTACTCCAGAAACTTACGATAAGAATATATCTAAGTTTGAAGAGTTAGTTACAAACTTTACAATTTCAGATTAAAAATTAAATAACATCTAGAAAGTCTTTAACTAATACTACTCAAATCAATCTCATTAGTATCCTTTCCAGTAGAAAGCGCAATCAAACTCTGTACATTACCTAAATAAGGAAGCAATGTTAATTTGGTAATAATAAACGTTTCATAAGCCTCAATATCTTCAACAACCAATTTTAATAAATAATCATAGTTTCCGCTTACCCTGTGGCATTCAATAATTTCAGGGAAATTATTAATCTGTTTAACAAACTTTTCAAGATAACTTCTGGTGTGTCCTTGTAATGTAATACCAACAAAAACAGTTTGTTTCAACCCTATTTTTTTATGATTTAGCAAAGCGACATATTTTTTTATATAGCCGTGCTTTTCTAATTTCTTAATACGTTCAAAAATAGGAGTTGTTGTCATGCCTAGTTCGCTAGCAATACTTTTAGTTGTTCTATCGCTATTTTCTTGTAGTAACGACAGGATTTTAAAATCAATTTTATCTAGAGAATATTGCATAGAAAAAAGTTATTTAAAGTCTTACAAATATAAAATATAAAAGAATAAAATTCTGTATTAATTAAGTTAAAAGAATAAAATTCTTTGATAGAAATAAAATAAAGATTTTAACAAAAGTATTTTAGTTAGTTTGTTATTTTTAATTCTTTAAAACTAAAAGTCTTGGCTGAATTTACACTTAAAATGCCCAAAATGGGCGAAAGCATAACAGAAGGAACTATTATTAATTGGTTAATATCTGAAGGCGATAGTTTCGACGAAGGAGATATTATTTTAGAAGTAGCAACCGATAAAGTAGATAACGAAGTACCAGCACCATCGGCAGGAACTTTGATAAAAATACTATTTGGAGCCAAAGATGTTGTTCCAGTTGGAGAAGCTATAGCTGTATTAGAAGTTTCAGAAAGCACGGCTAAGAAAACAAAAGAAGCACCAAAAACTTCCGAAGCAAAGAAAGAAAAGCCTAAAGCACCAAAACGACCAAAACCTGCTCCAGTAGAATTAGTTTCAGGCACAACCTCATTTTCAACTTCAAATACAAACACATTCTTTTCGCCTTTAATTATAAAAATAGCAAAAGAACAACATATAAGTTTCGAAGAATTAGCACGTATTCCAGCAACGGGCCACGAGGGGAGATTACGAAAAAGTGATGTCTTTCAATATATAGAAGAAGGTAGGCCGTATAAGTTTGCGCAACCAGTTGCACAACAAGACCCAACAGCATATAGAATTCCTCAGCTAAGTTTCGACAAAGGGAAAGGTAAGGTGATAGAAATGGATAGAATGCGCCAAATGATTGCAGATCACATGGTGTATTCAAAACACACGTCACCACACGTAACAGCATACGTAGAAGCTGATTTAACCAATATGGTAAAATGGCGTAATGCAAATAAAGTTGCCTTTCAAGAAAAATACGGCGAACGTTTAACCTTTACACCATTATTTGTAGAAGCT
>NZ_JBSHNS010000455.1:0-2478 GCF_053601635.1 Pontimicrobium sp. MEBiC01747 | reverse complement strand
GTATTTGCACCCCATAGAATTATTCAATTACTCTATAATAAAAACCCAGAAGTAATGAATAAACTAGCTAAACCACCGTTTCAAATTGCAGATCTGAAAGTTAAGTGAGCAGTGAGTAGTGGGCTGTTAAATAGTGAAAATAAGTAAATGAGTTTTAAAACATTATTAGCATATCAAAAAGGATTTGAGCTAGTTATGGATATATTCCAAATAACTAAAACATTTCCAAAATCAGAGTTATTTAGTTTAACATCTCAAATTAATAGCTCTAGTAGAGCTGTTTGTTCAGCAATAGCTGAAGGTTATAGAAAAAGACAATATGAAAAGCATTTTAAAAGTAAAATGTAAGATGCAGATAGTGAAAATTCAGAAACCCAATTGTGGTTAGACTTTGCACTAGTGAATACATTTCAAAAGATAAAAAAGTAGAATTAGAAGATAAAAGTATAGAAGCAGGCAAGCTTTTAAACTATATGATTAATAATCCCGATAAATTCGGAGTAAAAAAGGATGATATAGTAAGCAGTATGCAATAGGCAGTAAGTTAGCCTTGTTAAAAAACACGTTCGAGTAAGCACTGTATACTGATAACTGAATACTGAAAACTAAATAAACTGGAGTCAGTACTGTGTACTGCAAACTGAAAACTGAAGACTAAAAAATATGGAACACAACTCAACCTTCCCTATAAAGCAAAACGAATTAAATATGCTTCGTGAAGAAGCTAGTGGCTATTTAAAAAGTATACAATGGGAGCAAGGACAGCGAGCAAAAAATAAAGATAAGGACGCCAAAGACGAATCGATATTACTGTATCTATCTCGTGCCAATAATGGAAGTGGCGCAATAGAGGTTACCTCTGTGTCTAAAACCATTTTAGCATTAAAAAAGCGCTTATTACCAGATTCAGTAGCCTTACCATTACGATTAAACCAAACCTTACATGCAGTACAAGAAGGTTTAACATTAGGGATTTGGATAAAAGATAGTTATTACGATGCCTCTGGGTTATCTGCATTAAACGAACGTAAAAGCACTTTAGATGCTAACGGAAAGCGAGAGTTCGAGAGTAAAATGCATACTGCTACAGCATTCATGCTATTCGCAACAGCTTATCATATATTACACACGTTAAAACCATATGCTTCAGACGATTTAAGTGTGATGAAGCAAAAGTTTGCAGGCTTACCAGAAGTCTCTTTTCTATCACCTTTAAAAGGAGTAGCCTGTAACTTATTCTATTTCGATAAATATTTAGGCCATCCAGACATTATAAAGTCCGATAAAGATGTCATAGATTTTACAGTAGTCTATTTTGAAGCAGTAATAGACGAAATTCAATTACGAAAAAGTAGTTTAGAATATACCGAAACTATAGAAGATCGTACTTATAAATTAGAAAACTCAGAATTTGCAATATCAGGTTGGAGTAATGTGTTTTCTGGAGCAGCAAAAAGTGTAGAGTTTAATAAAATTAAGTTCGAACAAATTGTAGGAAATCGTGATGCCAAACACTTTGCAAGACGTTTAACAGAACGTATGTTAAGTTACGATTTCGAGGCAAAGAAAAACCCGTTTCAAGAACTAGGAGGATTCATGCCCGTATTTATGGGCTATGGAATCCCAGGAACAGGAAAAAGTATGCTTATTGCAGCAATTGCTACGCGATTAAAAGAACATTGCGATAATCTAGATATTCCGTTTTTATTCCACCCCATGCCAGATACTTTAATAAGTACATTTCAAGGTGGATCTGCCGAAAAAATGGTAGAATGGATGAAACCAATGCAAGACCCTTCAAAATTAATATTTGCACCAATAGATGATGCAGAAAATAATTTACAAGAACGAACAGCTCAAGGCGTTTCGGCAGGTGTAAAAGAAGTTATAGGCGTATTTTTGCGTTATACAGAAGGCGCTTATGCAGTAAATTACGGTAATAGCTCTATAGGTTTATTTACAAACCTACCAGAAATGCTAGATAAAGCTGTTATTTCTAGAGTACAAGGCCGATTTAAAATAGATGGCGCAAGAACAGAACACGATTTCTTAGATCAAGATCATTTATGGTGGCGCAAACTGGAAGACACGATGCCAGATTTTATAAATATGGTAAAACCTACCGATTATACCTTTTTACAAGACCAAGGCTTAGCTAAAAACATGGGGGATATTTTAAACAGTGTAGAAAAACCCTCAGAAGCAAGAGTACTAGAAGCCTATGCAAAAGCAGAACATAAACATAATGTAAACAATCATCAATTTTTTGCAACCCTGTATAAAGAAATTCAGACTATATTTCCGTTCTTCTCTTCAAGAGATGTTAGAAATATACAATCGGCAATATCATTGCGTTTAACCGATTTCGATTTAGAACAAGATTGGTTCGATAATCCTGAAATATATTTCAAAAAAGATTACGAAACCAAGTTTAACATGCTTCAGGAATTAATGAAAGCAAACATGAAAGGCTTAAAC
>NZ_JBSHNS010000454.1:0-13165 GCF_053601635.1 Pontimicrobium sp. MEBiC01747 | reverse complement strand
GATTAGGGCAGCTTGTATCCATTAACTTAGAAATCTCATAGTATAGTTTTAGTGCTTCATCATATCTAGATGCCATCTTTAAATAAACGGCGTAATCGGACATAATAGAAA
This sequence comes from Pontimicrobium sp. MEBiC01747, assembly GCF_053601635.1. Lineage (NCBI taxonomy): Bacteria > Pseudomonadati > Bacteroidota > Flavobacteriia > Flavobacteriales > Flavobacteriaceae > Pontimicrobium > Pontimicrobium sp. MEBiC01747. The sequence goes on along the minus strand of NZ_JBSHNS010000454.1, from coordinate 13,054 downwards.
TAGCATATATTTCGTTTTTCATGCCATACTCTTCAACGACACGATAGGCTTCAGTAATATAATTTAATGCTTCTATTAGCTTATTCTCATTATGTCCAATTATAGCAAGCAACCTATAACAATATATTTGTAGTTCTATGTCATTATTAATTTTAGCTTTTTCTAGAGTATTTATAGCAAGATTATAACTTTCTTCTGGAGTTTCTAAAAATTTAGCGTTGTAAAAATCATCTTTTATTCCTTTTAAGAGTTTAGAATCGTTTACATTATAATTAGCTAAGCAGTGCTCAGGAAAAAGTTTATCCTGACTGTAGGAAAAGGTTGAAAAAACAAAAAAATAGATAAATAAATAATTAGGAAACATATAAGTAGGGAGCATGCGTGCAAAAATAAATTTTTCTGCATAATCTCTAAATTTGATTTCCAAAAATAGATTGAAAAAAATAGATTGTTACATTTTGTTACCTGTAAATTTCATTTTAAATAAAAGCTTTGTATTAGATTAGCCCACCCCCAAACCACTAATACCTATAATCATGCTATGTATTCACAACTACATTTTCAGGAATCGACTCTGGATTCTAACAAACTATTATTCTACTACATTTTTAGATTTTGTATGCAAATAAAAAGCATGTAGAATCAATAAAATACAAAGATTCTATTGTTCTATATAATGTATAGTTAACTACTAAACATTATAGGGATATTTTACCCTACCGCTATTTCTATAAATTTTAACAAAAAACTAATTAATATTCTATTCATCATGAAAAACAAATTAATTATACTGGTTCAACTTACTGTACTATTCCTCTTCATAAAATTGCCTGCACAGGTAGGTATTAACACAACGACTCCCAACCCCTGTTCTATATTAGATATTTCATCAACAGATAAGGGCGTGTTGATTCCAAGAGTTAATTTAACTAGTACATACGATACTTTAACAATATTAAATCCAATAACTTCTTTATTAGTTTACAATGTAGCAACAACTACAGGCACCAATAGAGTTTCTCCAGGATTTTATTTTTGGGACGGCACAAAATGGTCTTCTTTATTAGACAACTCTAATACTGTAAGTAATTGGTTAATTACTGGTAATGATAATATTACCTCTAATAATTTTTTAGGTACTACAAACAATAATAATGTAAGTATACGCACCAATAACACAGAGAAAGTAAGAATCACTGTGAAGGGACAAATTGAAACCTACAATATAGGACAATCTGTTTTTATAGGAAGAAACTCTGGAAACAACAGTAATATAAATCCTACTCTTGCAAGTGTATTTATAGGTGAAAACTCTGGATTTAACAACTCTAATGGTATACGTAATACTGCAGTAGGTGCTTTTTCTTTTAGAACCAATAGTTCTGGAATAGAAAATGTTGCTATAGGCCATAATGCTTTAACTAACAATACAAATGGTAATGGTAATGTTGCTCTTGGTTTTAATTCGGGAAGATTAACTACATCTGGAGCAGACAATGTCTCTATTGGTAGAAATTCTGGTCCTAATGCAAATTGGATTGGAAACTCTGTAAGCATAGGCACTAACGCTACAACAACTGGGTGGGGTCAAGTAAGAATAGGTAGCACAAGTGTAAGTAGTATCGGTGGTTTTGCCAACTGGACTAATTTATCTGATGGTCGTTTTAAATTTAATATTAAAGAAAATATTCCTGGTCTAAACTTTATAGAAAAGTTAACACCTGTAAGCTATAATGTAGATTACGAAAAACTAAACACTTTTTTAGGGGTAACTCCTTCCAAAACACATACTAATTTTATTAAAGAGAAACAGGCTCAAAGGCAAATAGGCTTTATTGCTCAAGATGTAGAGCATACTGCAAAAAGCTTAGGCTTTAACTTTAGTGGTGTTGAAATCCCTACAGACAAAAATAGCTCGCATTATGGATTAAGATATAGTGAATTTGTTGTCCCTTTGGTAAAATCTGTTCAAGAGCTAAAACAATTGGTAGATTTACAACAAATAGAAATAGAAAAGTTAAAAGCTTTAATTAAAGAAAATAAAAAATAACCCCTATAAACTAACTTTATTCTATGAGAGCAATTTCACTTTCTTTCTGCAAAATTAATTTTCTAGACAGAAATAGGGTTGCAGAAATAATTATTAACGATGGAGAGCTTTTAAACTTAAAAAAAATAACCGAACTACATCGTGTCCTTTTAAACCAATATAGCTCTAATTCTTTTTACTTATTAATTAATAAAAAAAATAGTTATTGTTATACGTACAAAGCTCAGTTAAGATTAGCAGACTTATCATTAATTAAGGCTATAGCTATAGTTAATTATACGAAAATTAGTGAACTAAGCACAAATTATGTAATGAATTTTGGAAAAAAAAGCAGAATTAAACATAAAAGTTTCTATAACAGAGAGTCTGCTTTAAATTGGCTTGAACATATTAGCTATACTTCACCTTTCTTAACACTCTAACTGCTTCTTTGTAACGTATGTAAATATCAGCGCCAAACTTTTTTAAAAAGGGTTTGGCTGCTTTTAGTTTGTCGAGTGCTTCTGGAAACGAGTTAAGATAACAGATTAAATATTTTACAGGTAAATTTTGTAATTCTTTAACTTCTATTAAATTTAAAGATATCCCTCTTTTTAATTTTTCTAATAAAGCATTATTAGCATTATAGATATGATATAACATTTTTTTATCATATTGAGGAGGCTCAAAAACTAAAGTACTATCGATTGTGTAATTTGCATTATTTCCAAAATTTATAATCGTCTCTTCAAGAGGGTAATATTTAAAACTATTTTGAAGCCCCAATTTTACGTATTCAACAATTTTAAAACTATTATTATCTATAACAATAGACACCTCATCTAGTGCCGAAAAAAACAAACGCACCTGCTCATTTATAAGCTCTATATCTACTCTAGAGTAAAAAATCTCATCCTTAACTTCCTTTTTTTGCCCAGACCAACACACCACAAAATACTCCTTAAACACTTTGTATTGAGGATTGTAATCTTCCCTGTTCTTCATAAAATCAAAGACACCATCTAATGTATACTCTATATTGTTTTGCGAGTGATTTTCTATGGATTGCACAATTTTAGAATTGACATCCTTTATATCACTTTCAAATACTTTTGGCATACTTATGCTACCGTCTCTAAAAAAAACAGTTCCTCCAAAATACTTCCAAATATTTTTCCGAAGAGAGGTTAATTTATCAATAGGGCGAATAGTAACTAAACCAACTACCTTATGTTCTGGTAAATGAGGAAAAGGTACATTTTCATACTGCACTATTGGTGGGTTGGTTAAATATGCATTTATAAGGTTTTGAATTTTACTATCATCAAAAAAATCAACACCTATAATATTATTATCTGCATCTTCAACCCCAATAACTATAAAAGAATTGTTTTTAGGGTTACTATTAGACAATGCGCAAACGTGTTTTAAAAACTTAGCTTTGCCTTCTTTTTGCCCTATATCTATTTTGCGTTTTTTATCATAAAAACTGTTCTCGTCATTATGAGCGAGTAAGTTTTTAATTAAAAGACGCTTATTAATCATAATCTATTTTAATTAGTTATCTGTTTCAATCTGTTACACCTATAATAACTCCAAAATCACCTTCTAATTGCTCCCAATGTTTTGCTGGTAAATAGGTTTTAGAAACAAAACCATCTAAATATAACGCATTTTTACACCCATTGTTTTTAAAGTAGGTAGCAAAATTGTAAAAATTAATTTTTGTTTTAGACATTGCAAACAATAACTGCCCATTAGGTAATACCCCTACTCCATTTCTAATATTTAAATTTTTGGAATCTTTATTAAACTTTGGATGAAATGCCCCATCAATTAATAACATTGGTCCAGATTGTGTTGCATATTCAATATTTTTATTAGCGATAAAATTAGATGTTGTTACCACTTTAGCATCCTTACTTCTTGTTACGTAGAAAACACCATTAGGTTGCAAATAAAAATTACCATAGCCCTTTGTTGCTTTATCAATTTCTGAAAGTTCTTTAAAATCTTCAATATATAATCCTTGAGGCGAACCTTCTTTATTATACATCCCACCATTAGTAGCAAATAACAATTGTTTATTATTTTTTTGAAGCTTGGTTTTTAATCTTTTAAAGTTAAAGTAATTAGAGTCGTTATTTTGTTTCCAGTAGAATTGTAGATTTTGGGTTTTGGGATCTGCAATGTAACTTAATATTTCTGGAGATACTGTTAAAACAGTTTTATCTGCTTTTTTACATGAACATAATATAACAAAGCTTGCCAATGTTATAACTCCTATATATACAACTATTTTTTTTATCATAGTAAATGGAGTTCTTTATTTATATTTTCTCTAGCTTTTATTTCAAATTGATTCTTGAAATGTTCTGAAAAAAATAAGGATTTCTTTTCTAAAAAATGCTTTAAGACTTTTTTCCTTCCTTTGTTATACACAAAACTAGGATACAGGCTATATTCCTTTCTTATATTTAAGCTGTATTCCTTATAAATATTCCAGTTTGCACCTAATATTGATAAATCTAAATCTAGAAAATATCCATTATCTTCGTTTTTATAACACAATATCTCATGTTTTTTAGTTGAAACGATTAAATCTGATATTAACTGTAATCGTTCTTCATTAATACTAAACGATTTTAAGCAATTTACAGCAAAAATGGCACTTTGTTCTTCATTATCACTTTGGGTAGATTTGTATACAATATCGTGGTACCAAATGGCAAAACGTAACGCATCAAAATCTATAATTCTCTTCTTAACATTCTCCGCTTGAATTAACATATTATAGATATGTGTAGCATTATGGTAATGTCTATTTTTACTCGTATAAGCTAAACGAATTTCATGCCAAAAACAGTCTATAACTTGTTGGTCTTCACAATATTTTAAAGCCAAATTAGTCCACTCCGTTTTTAACCAATCTATCATATTTCTTTTTTAACAATAGTAGCACTAGCTTGTGCTGTACAAAACATTAAAATATCAGCAATATTAACATGGGGAGGCCTTGATACTGCAAAATAAATAACATCGGCAACATCTTCTGCTTGTAGCGCTTTATACCCTTTATATACGTTATCTGCAACGGCATCTCCTTTGTAACGTACTTGAGAAAACTCTGTTTCTACTAAACCTGGGTTTACAGACCCTACTTTTATTCCGTAATTATTTAAGTCTATTCGCATACCTTCAGTTACCGCTACAACAGCATGTTTACTGGCACAATACACGTTTCCTTTTGGATAGACTTCTTTCCCAGCAGACGACCCTATGTTTATAATGTGCCCAGAGCACCTCGCTGTCATTTGCGGTATAATTGCTTTACTTACATATAGCAAACCTTTAACGTTAATATCTAACATAGCATCCCAATCTTCTAGGTTACCTGTTTCTATAGGATCTAAACCATGGGCATTTCCAGCATTATTTATAAGTATGTCTATTTGCCTAAACGCTTCTGGCAAGCTTTCAATAGCATTAAAAACTGCTGTTTTATCACGAACATCAAAATTTAAAGTATGTATCTCTGTTTGTTTAGATAAAGCTTCTTTAATTGTATCTAAACGCTCTTGTCTCCTACCACAGAGTATTAACTTAATGCCATGTTTTGCAAATTCGTGAGCCGTTGCTCTACCTATTCCACTTGTTGCTCCTGTTATTAACGCTACTTTATTTTTCATATTTATTTTCCACGAAAGAGGATTTTTTTTAATTCAACTTCTATTTTTACATTATGATTACTGCTTTCACAGAAATCAAAATTAAGGAACTTTATGCCCTTGTGAGGCCACCAACATTAAAAACCAATCTTCTAATTCTAAATCTATTGCTAATGCTTTACTTGCATTACCTATTCTGGTTATATTCGTCGTTCCAATTACTGGATGTATTCCTGCTGGATGCCTTAAAACCCATGCTAGTAGTAATTGATCTTCGGTGGCGTTATACTTATCCATAAGCTCACCTAACTGTTTATGAATACGTCTAGTTTGCTCTACATCTTCTTTAAAAACAGTACCTAAAGGTGACCACGCCATAGGCTTACAACCTTTAATTATCATATCGTCTAAAACACCATTGTGCATAGCCTTATGTTGTGTTAAAGAAAATTCTATTTGATTAACAGAGACCTCAACAAATTTAGAGATTAAATCTATTTGAGATACCGTAAAATTAGAAACTCCAAAAGCCTTAATTTTACCTTGTTTTTTTAATACATCAATAGCTTCTGCTATAACTTCTGGATGCATTAATGGGCTTGGTCTATGCAATAACAATAAATCTAAATAGTCAGTTTTTAAATTTCTAAGAGATTCCTCAACAGACCAAATAATATAATCTTTACTATAGTTATAATGTTTTACACGATTATAACTTCTAGACTCTCCAATATATTGAATACCACATTTAGAAATTAATTTAATACAGTCTCTAGCAATTCCACTTTCTGCTAAAGCATTACCAAAATCTAATTCTGTAGTATAATCGCCATAAATATCTGCATGATCAAACGTATTAATAGCATTATCTTTACAACAATGCAACCTGTTTATTATCTCTTTTTTAGAAAGTTTAGCGCCCCATTTCCCCCAAGTCATTACACCTGCAATAACTTTAGAATACTCATTATTAACCATGTTTTATTTTTTGAACTTTAAAAATAGGGAACTAAATAAGGTTAACGAGTGTTAACAAGCGGAATTTTTAACCAATTATTAACAACGTATCATTAAAAATTTTAACAATTTGCACTTCCCGAATATGAATGTTAAATTCGTGAGTTTTAAAAATCAAAAATGATGGAAGATACAGGTACAATTGATATTAAATCTATTAATGAAAAAATTGAAAAAGAAAGCGCATTTGTCGACATGCTAACGCTAGAGATGAATAAAGTTATCGTGGGCCAAAAACACATGATAGAGCGTTTACTAATTGGTTTATTAGGGCAAGGGCATATTCTACTTGAAGGTGTTCCTGGTTTAGCAAAAACATTAGCCATTAACACACTGTCTAAAGCAATAGATGGTAGTTTTAGTCGTATTCAGTTTACACCAGATTTATTACCTGCCGATGTTGTTGGTACCATGATATACAACATGAAGGATAATGATTTCTCCATTAAAAAAGGGCCTATTTTTGCAAACTTTGTTTTAGCAGATGAGATTAATAGAGCACCAGCAAAAGTGCAATCTGCATTACTGGAAGCTATGCAGGAAAAACAAGTAACCATTGGAGAAGAAACCTTTAAGCTGGACAAACCATTTTTAGTAATGGCAACGATGAACCCTGTAGAACAAGAAGGAACCTATCCTTTACCAGAAGCACAGGTAGACCGTTTTATGCTAAAAACAGTTATAGACTACCCTAAGCAGAATGAAGAACAATTAATCATGAGAGCTAACTTAAAAGGTAGTTTTGAGAAAGTAAACCCTGTTGTTTCTATTTCGCAAATATTAAAAGCACAAGAAGCTGTTCGTGACGTGTACATGGATGAGAAAATTGAAAAATATATTTTAGATATTATTTTTGCAACACGTTACCCAGAAAAATATAAACTAGCAGATTTAAAACCACTCATTTCTTTTGGAGCCTCTCCTCGTGGTAGCATAAATCTTGCAACAGCAGCTAAATGTTATGCCTTTATTAAGCATAGAGGGTATGTAATTCCTGAAGATGTACGCGCAGTTGTATACGATGTTTTAAGACATAGAATTGGTATTACCTACGAAGCAGAAGCAGAAAACATTACCTCTGTAGATATTATAAATAAAATTGTAAACGAAATAGAAGTGCCATAGTCGGCAGTAAACAGTTTGTAGTAAGCAGTTGTTTACTCTCAAACTTTTAAATACTGTTACTGCAAATCGATGACTATAAAAAATGGATACTAAAGAATTACTAAAAAAAGTACGTAAAATTGAGATTAAGACACGGCGTTTGTCTGATCATATTTTTGGAGGAGAATACCATTCTACCTTTAAAGGTCGAGGTATGACTTTTAGTGAAGTTAGGCAATACCAGTTTGGAGACGATGTACGTAATATAGACTGGAATGTAACCGCTCGTTACAACGAGCCTTATATTAAAGTTTTTGAAGAAGAGCGCGAATTGACCATGATGCTTATGGTAGACATTTCGGGATCAGAATTATTTGGAACAGACCAACAGTTTAAAAATGAGGTAATTACAGAAATTGCAGCGACATTAGCTTTTTCTGCAACACAAAATAACGATAAAATAGGGTTAATTCTGTTTACAGACGACATAGAACTTTATATCCCTCCAAAAAAAGGACGTTCTCATGTGCTTAGAATTATTCGTGAGCTTATAGAATTTAAACCTAAAAGTAAGCAAACCAATATTGCAGAAGCTTTTAAGTTTTTAAGAAACGTTATGAAAAAGAAAGCTATAGTATTTGTACTTTCAGATTTTATCGCAGACGATTATAAACAAACACTAAAAATAGCTGCTGGAAAACACGACGTTACAGGTATAAGAATATACGACAAAAGAGAAGAAGCTATCCCTAATTTAGGAATGGTGCAAATGCAAGATGAAGAATCTGGAGAATTAATGTTGGTAAATACAGCATCAAAAAAAATACGTGTTAATTACAGTAAATTCTATAAAGAAAAAGTAGACTATTATAAAGACAGCTTTGCAAAATCTGGAGCAGGAACTATAGATTGCCGTGTAGATGAAAGCTATGTAAAAAAGCTATTAGGCTATTTTAAAAGAAGAAATTAAATTAATGACAATTTAATAATGACGTATTACGAATTAAATAAAATAAAAAACAGATTACACCTTAAGCCTAGCAAAACAAATGCTTGGGGTCTTATCTTTTTCTCTATATTATTTTCTATATTCTCTATATCGCTAAATGCACAAGTTAAAACCTCTATAGACTCAACCTCTGTAAAAATTGGTGAACAAATAACCTATAAAATAGAAGTTGAAGTAGACACAACATCATTTGTTGTATTTCCAGAAGGACAAACATTTCTTCCTATGGAAATGATAGAATCTTTTAAAATAGACACCACTAAAGTAAATTCAAAATACAACCTAATTAAAAAATATGGATTAACGCAATTCGACTCTGGTAGCTACACAATTCCAAGACAAAAAATTGTTATTGGAGATAAACCTTTTCTAACAGATTCTTTACGTGTTGAAATAAAAAACATTGCTATTGATACTACTAAGCAAGGCTTATACGACATAAAACCAATTATAAAGGTTGAAAAAAGCCCAAGTAACTGGTGGAAATACCTTTTACTAGTTTTAGCAATTTTAGGCACAATAGCCTTTTTAATATACTGGTTTATATTTCGTAAAAAACCATTAACAGAAGAAGAAGAAATAGCATTACTTCCTCCTTATGATAGAGCTAAGTTAGCCCTACAAAAGCTAGATAACTCAGGGTATCTTGAAAATGAAGCCATGAAAGAATATTATTCTGAGTTAACCTTTATTATCAGAAAATATTTAGACGAAAAAGTCTACGATAAAGCCCTAGAAAGCACAACAGACGAATTAGTTTCTAGATTAAATCTTTTAAAAGATGGCAACCAAATAGAACTAAGCAAAGAAGATATTAGAAACATTGAAACCATATTAAAACGTGCAGATTTAGTAAAATTTGCGAAATCTGAACCAGACATTGCCCTAGCAGAAATTGATAGAAAAACAATTGATCTGGAAATAGACAATGTAAAAGAAGCCTTACCAGAACCCACAGAAGAAGAAAAACTATTAGACCAACAATATAAAGAAGAACAAGAACGTAAAAGTAAACGTAAAAAAATAATACTAGCGAGTGCTATTGTCATTTTTTTAATGCTAGCAACATTTACAGGGTTTGGTATTAAATATGGGTTTGGTTATGTTAAGGACACCATTATAGGTCATGAAAGCAAAGAGTTATTAGAAGGCGATTGGGTGACTAGCGACTATGGAATACCATCAATAACCATAAGTACGCCTAAAGTTTTAAAACGAATAGAGACACCTATCCCAGATGCATTAAAAGGTAAAATTAATGTCTCCACATTTGGTTATGGTAGTTTAATAGATGGCTTTAATGTTATGGTTTCTACAACAACTTTTAATAAACCACCACAACAAAGCAATCAAGAAACAGATAATAAAAATAACACTACAGACTTAAATAAGGCCATTGATGGAAACATACAGGTTTTTGAGCAACAAGGAGTCCAAAACATTATTTTAAATAAAGATAAATTTACCACACCTAACGGAGCTGAAGGTGTTAAAACAACAGGAAGCGGTGATTTCCCAACATTAATAGAAGGTAATACAGAAAAAGGAAAATTTACTTTATTTACTTTTTCTTCAGAAAATGTATTACAGCAAATAATAATGACTTGGAGGCATGACGACACATACGCAGATCAAATTGTAGAACGCATGATTAACTCAATAGAATTAAAACCTAAAGAAGAAGAATAATGTTTGAAGGCATAGAATTTTTAAACAAACCCTTTTTCTGGTTGCTTACACTGCTACCAGTAGCAATATTGTGGTATATACTTAAGCACAAAAAACAAACAGCAGAACTAAAAATATCTAGTTTAAAAGGATTTAAAGTTACCAAATCGTGGCTCCCTAAATTAAAGCATGTGTTATTTGCTATCCGCTTAATAGCATTAGCACTTTTAATAACAGCATTAGCTAGACCACGTACAGTAGATGTATCAACAAAAACAAAAACAACAAGAGGTATAGATATTGTTATGGCTATAGATGTTTCTGCTAGTATGCTTACTAAAGATTTAAAACCAAACCGTCTAGAAGCTTTAAAAAATGTTGCTACCGACTTTATAAAAGGAAGACCAAACGATAGAATAGGTCTAGTGGAATATGCAGGAGAAAGCTACACTAAAACACCTATAACAAGTGATAAATCTATTGTTTTAAGATCACTAAACGAAATAAAATACAACTCTATTATAGAAGGCGGTACAGCTATAGGGATGGGGTTAGCAACTTCTGTAAACAGATTAAAAGATAGTAAAGCCAAAAGTAAGGTTATTATTCTATTAACAGATGGAGTAAACAATTCTGGATCTATAAACCCAAAAATTGCAAGTGAACTTGCTGTAGAATTTGGTATAAAAACCTACACTATAGGACTAGGAACAAATGGTATGGCTTTATCCCCAATATCAAGAAGTAATAACGGACAATTTAGATATGGAAGAGTTCCTGTAGAAATCGATGAAGCATTACTAAAAGAAATAGCACAAGTAACCGGAGGTAAATATTTTAGAGCAACAAACAATAAAAAGTTATCAGCTATATACGACGAGATTAACAAGTTAGAAAAAACAGAAATAGAAGAGTTTAAATTCTATAATTACGAAGAAAAATTCCGCTTTTTTGTTTGGGTAGCTGGCCTTCTTTTATTGTTAGAGTTATTATTACGCTACACAATATTTAGAAGTTTCGTGTAAATGACAAAAGGAATCATCATACAAGCTAGTTCTAGAAGCAAAGGCAACACCTTCGCTATGGTATCTTACTTGCAAGAGCAAACAGGTTTTGATGTGGTAGATTTAAGCACAAAACAAATAGGTCATTTCGACTATGAATTTAAAAACCGAGATGACGATTTTAGTGCGCTGTTTAAAAATATTGTTACAAATTATGACACCATTATACTAGCAACACCAATATATTGGTATACCATGAGTGGGTTGCTTAAAGTTTTTTTAGATAGAATTTCAGACTTTTTAAACATTGAAAAAGATTATGGAAGACAACTTAGAGGAATGCAAATGGCTAGCCTAAGTTGCAGTGATGAAAACGAAATATTTGATGGATTCACTATGCCTTTTGTAGAAAGCGCAAAATATTTAGGAATGTTTTATAAAGGGCATATACATACATGGCTTGAAAATGAAACTATTTCTGAAACAATGAAAACAAAAATTAAAACATTTAGTGAACGTATTATAGCTTAACACTAAAACGAAATAAATTATGTTCGATTTATTAGAAGAAAAAATATGGTTTTGGACACTACTAGTTATCCCAGTAATTGTAGTACTATTTTTAGTGCTTCAACTCTGGAAACGTAGTGCGCAAAACAAATTTGCTAACAAAACAATAATAAATAGGTTAAGCCCTAACAAATCTGTTTTTAAATCTATATTAAAACTCATAGTCTTATGCTTAGCATTTGCCTGTCTATCTATAGCTTTAGTAAACCCAAAAAACGGATCTAAACTAGAAACTGTTAAACGAGAAGGTGTAGATATTGTATTTGCTGTAGATGTCTCTAAAAGTATGTTAGCCGAAGACGTTGCACCAAATCGTTTAGATAAATCTAAGCAGTTAGTAACACAAATTATTAATAATTTAGCAAGCGATCGTGTAGGAATAATAGCCTATGCAGGAAAAGCATTTCCGCAACTGCCTATAACAACAGACTATGCCTCGGCAAAAATGTTTTTACAAAACATGAATACCGATATGCTGTCCTCTCAAGGAACAGCAATAGATGAAGCCATTACACTAGCAAAAACCTATTACGACGACGACCAACAAACCAATCGTGTATTAATTATAATATCCGATGGAGAAGACCATGGCGCATCGTCTACAAGCGTAGCAGAAGAAGCTAGCAAAGAAGGTATTAGAATTTTTACTATAGGCGTAGGTGACACTAAAGGAGGCCCAATACCAATAAAACGAAATGGAGTTGTACTTAATTATAAAAAAGACAGGCAAGGAGAAACAGTAATAACACGCTTAAATGAAGACACTTTAAAAAATATAGCAGAAGAAGCTGATGGCGCCTATATAAATGGACGTGTAACAGCTAATGTTGTAGACGAGATAAAAGAAATTCTAAATAAAATGGATAAAACAGAATTTGAAGCAAAACAATTTGCCGATTTCGAAGACCAATTTCAATGGTTTTTAGGCATCGCCATCTTCCTGTTATTTTTAGACATTTTCCTTTTAGAACGAAAAACAGAATGG
>NZ_JBSHNS010000453.1:0-13642 GCF_053601635.1 Pontimicrobium sp. MEBiC01747 | reverse complement strand
TACTTGTACAGATGGCTTTACTGTGTATGTAACGCCAACATTTGCTGGTGCTTTCCATACGCCTCTATCTGTATCTACTCTTGCATATATTCCTGCCATTGCCGAACTAGGTGGTAGTTTTATTGGCATAGAATTTATTTCTGCTTTTATACGATTATAGGTTTGATCGTCTTCATCCTTTAATACGTTTAATTTTTTTACAACTGCACTTCCGCTAGATGTTGGTAATGCAGAAATAAGATCTCTTAATTCTCCTGCTCCAGTATCGTCTAACTTATCTACTTTATCTGTTATAGCGTCTGCTGCTACATTATCGTCGTGTGTTCCTAATACACGTTGTAATGATGGATTATTTGTTGCTGATGCTGTTAAATAGTCTACTTCCTTAATTAAGGTTGCTTTAGTAGTATCGGCATTTAATCGATCTATTGTTTTGTTTAAATCTAGATTTAATTGTTCTAAAACATTGGTTATCCACGTATCTAAAGCATTAGCTTGGGTTGCTGCTGTTGGTTCCTCACTAGCAATGGTTAATGCATCATTAAGCTGCCCTTTTACTTTGTCTATTTCTGCTTTTACTTCATTTATTTTAGATATAAATGATGGAATCATAGCTACTGCATCTGTATCTTGACTAGGTCCTGCAGGAATAGCATTAACATCGTCTGCTAATGTTTTTAGCTCTGTTATTAAATTTCCTAAATTATTGGTTTTAGTTTTTGCTGAAATATTAATTACTTCTGCTTGTAGGTTTCTAGGTGCTGTTGTACTAATGGTTACATCTATTGCTGTTTCATCATACCTGTAATCTAGAATAGTTTCTAAAAACGGATAGTAGGCCGCTCCATATTTTAAGTAATCTTTTCCTAAAGAAATTCCATTTCTTAACCCTGCATCTGGTAGAATGTCTGGATCTGCTGGTACTTTATTTGCAAATGGCACATCTGAGTATGTGTCTATAATTGTAAAACGATCTTGTAATTCGTTACACTGTGTTAATGCATCTCCATATACGGCATAAAAATCATCATAATCTGCCAATGATGTAGCATCTGGAAAAACCAATAATGTTGGCTCGTCTACTTTTCTAATTTCGGCAAGACCGTTATCTAAAGGGCCTTTTGTAACAGAAGATACTTTATTAACTTCTCCTTCTCCATATTGTCCTACAGATGTAATGTAACATGGCCCTCCTCCATTAGCAAAATATAACTGTAATGAATAGTACATTAAAAATGGAGATTTGTTTGCTGCCGATGGTGGTGTTGCTGCCACAACGCCATCTATTACATTTACTGTAATATCTGTTTCTGCTTTTGCCAAACCAAAATGATTTTCGTACTCCAACATAGAAGTAATACGTGTTGGCCTTTCATGTAAATCGCCAGTAACTTTTCTAATAGCTGTTTCCGTATACCCTATAAAGGCCGGAATAGCTGTTTCTACTTGAGCTACAGAAGGCGGAAACTTTACAATCTCCTCTATGTAAACTCCTGGTGTTTTGTAAGATGTCATAATTTTTAATATTTAATTTTAAATGAATACTTCTGAATAATATTTATTATTCTCTTTTTTAATAATCTCTGCTGTTGGATTTGGAAATTTATAATCGCTAGGATTTGTAGTTGGAGGGTCTAGTCCTGCTGGTAAAAAATCTGAGCTATTAATTTCTACATAGCCATTTTTAGAGGACCATTTTTTATTTTTAGTTGTTAATGTTGCTCCATCTGATAGGCTAATGAATCTCCAAAATGTTCTCTTATTTATAAAACTGATTATAAAGTTTGGATGTTCATTTATTGCGTATTGCTTTAGCCCTTCAAAACTTAATAAGTCTTGTGTATTATCGTCTCCTTTTATGGTTAGCCTTACGTAGCCCACTACGCCTTTTTTCTTTCGTTTTTTTATAATAGTATCCAGAAGGCTATTTACTGCGCTTGTTTTTTCACCATTAGTTAAGGTATCATCGGTTTCAATAGTATTAATTTCGTTTACTATAGAGAATTGATCTGTAATTAATTCATCTTCTTCTGCTATAGCTCTTATTAATGTTCTTGTAGATACTTCTTTAAGTAAAAAATTAGAGTCTATTTTACCATCTCCATTTTCAAAAAGGGTTTCAAAACTATTAGATTCTCCTGCTGGTTTTTTATTAGTAAACAAGTACATTCTATCATTATCAAGACCTGTACTTTGGGTATAGTTATAAAAGTATGGGTCTACAGCTTTTAGCTCGAAGGTTAATGTTAACTCGTCTCCTAATTTTATTATTGGCGCAAATTTATCTTGCACTTCTTCTATAGTACTCATTAATACTCTAAAACCTTGTTTATCTTTTTTATAGAGCATACGGTGGTTTTTTAGTATTTCTGTGGTTGCTGCAGTTGGAGAAACTATAAGGTACTTTGAAAAGTCATATTTTTTTAATGCTTCTTCTTTCTCTTCATCACTCATTGCATTATTGTTATTGGAGGTAAGGAACTTTTCTTGTCCATTATCCAAAAAATAACCGTGGTGAATGTTTATATTAAATAGTGTTTTATACTGCATACCTAGTTATTATTTAAATCATTACTAAGTCCAGAAATAACTGTTCCTTTTTTAAGAGTAACTTCTCTTTCTATTTCTATTAGAGATACTTTATAGATTGCAGATGGATATTGTTTTCCTCCTAATGTTCCCCATATATAATTAAGCTCTTCAAACGATGGGGTAAACAAATCCACCAAAAACCTAAAATTATTAACATTACTTAATTCACCTTCTCTTAAAAACGTAGTATTCTCTTGTGTAAACACCCGTTTTCCTTGAAAGTACTGCATTACTTTAGAGATGCTTTTTAAGGACTCTGTATAAGTAGAATTATTAGCACTGAATAGTACATACAGGTTTAAATTAATTTTAGGGTTTTTATAATTTACTTCTGTACCGTTAACTTGATTGTTGGAGTGATTTTTTAGTGTATACTCTTCTTTCATATTAAGTAGTGTAAGGATAACACCACTAGAATCTCCTTCTCCTTCTTGCTCTATATTAGCAATGTTCTCTAAAGAGACCGTACTTACTTCAAAGTAATCGTTTATTTCTTCGGTTATAATCTGTAAGATTTCAAAAATCATTGAACAGAATTTTTATGGATTAATAGCTTTAATTGCGAGAATTAAAAGTACTTCCACTATTTATATTAATAGCAGGTTAAAAAACCTATTTATAGAAAGTTGAAAGACCTATTTTTTTACAGGAAAAACACTGTTTTTATTTTTACACACAATATTGTTGCATTTTTTGCAGAGATAGATGTGCTCTTAAAAAAACAGAATTCTTGTTCTTTTGAAACTGTAAATAGGTTAAATAAAATGTATTTTTGAAGGAAGTTTCTATGGAACAAATTATGTAAATCTAAACACCTTAAGACATTTTTATAAAGCATTTTTTTATAATACTAAATGAGATATGTAAGTTAACTTGTAACTATTTCAATGACGCTAAAATGATTTAATAAGGAAAACAATCAATGAGAATAAACTTAATAGTTATTAGAACAGCAAATCCACGATTATTGAAAAACCAATACGAAAAGCTTGGATTTGAATTTAACTATCACCGACACGGCAATGGTCCTTTTCACTATTCCTCTGAGTATAATGACTTTGTATTTGAAATCTACCCTTTAACTAAATCCATGGAAAAAGCAGATCATTCTTTAAGACTTGGAATTGAAATAGAAGACTTGAAAACAAAAGTTAATGAGTTGGAAAATTCTAGTTGGAAAATACTATCTAAAGCTAAAGAAACAGAATGGGGGCTTATAGCCTTAATTCAAGATTTAGATGGACGTAAAATTGAATTGAAAGATAAAACACTATTTATTTGAAAGCGAGGAAGAATATAGTTCTTTTTTAAAAGGTTTAGTATTATTTAAATTTGTTCAGCTCCTTTACCTTTACTTTACTATTTACTTTTCTGTTTATAATCTACCATTAACGCCATAAGTTTATCTGTAGAAATATTATAGGTTGACTGGAATGCTCCTTCGTTTCCAGACAAAAATTTAGATACTTTTTTCCCTGTATTCCATTTTTTATGCTCATCTGTGTAATTATAGAAAATCATTTTATTTCCACTGATATAGCCTTGTCTGAAATCTTTAACTTGAGACCATTTTGTAAAATGAGCACGAAACAAGCTTTTAACTTCAAATCCTTCTTTATTTAATTTTATATATGAAGCATTAGGGTAAAATTGAATTAAAGACACAATAACTCCAAGTCCAAAAAAAGTAATTACTAACCACCCAAGAAATGGCTTATCTTTTAATGCCATAATTCCTAATGCAACAAAAGCTGAACAAACCAGAAGCAAGATTAAGTTACTCCATTGCTTTGGTCTAAATACCTTATGCTGGTTTTTCATAACGAGATACAATAATAATTAACTCGTTTTTTGTAGTGTTTTATTCTTTTCTTTTAAAATAGCTAATTGCTTTTCTAAAAATGTAATGGCTTGTTCTGTTTTATAACTTGTTTTAGAGGCTAAATCTTCCATTTCCTGCTTAAGTTTCTCTTTCCCAGAAACTGCTGCTTTAGATAAATCATCTTTTACCTCATTAAAATCTTTTACTAGTTTATCTTTTACATCCTTACCTTCTTTTTTAAGGGTATCTCGGGTAACACTTCCTTTTTCTGGTGCAAGCATTACACCAATTCCTGCGCCTATTAATACACCTAATACTAAAGCTCCTTTATGAATCATGTTTTATTTTTTATACAATTAAACTTCTTTTACTTATATGTATCAAAATCCGTTTTTTTGTTACACACACAAAGTCAATGACTTAAAAAAACATTATTGGTTAAGATACTATGGAAGGTTTCTGTCGCTATTAAAAGCCACGTTCCTTTTGTAATCTCTCGTATGCTTTTTGTACTTCTCTAAATTTAGCTTCTGCTCCTTTTTTATGCTCTTCTCCTAAATGTTCAACTTTATCTGGGTGGTATTTTTTAACCATCTTTCTGTATGCACGTTTAATCTCGTCTGGCGTTGCTTTTTTATCTATTTCTAATATTTTGTAGGCATTGTCTGCACTGTTGTAAAACATTGCTTTTATACTTTCGTAATCTCTAGAGCTAATTCCTAAATATCCAGCAATGGTATATATTTGGCGCACCTCATCTTCTGTAACCATTTCATCTGCTTTAGCAATACCAAATAAAAAGTGTAACAACTGTAAACGTGATGCATGATCCATCATTTGTTGAATTTGTTTGCAAACCTGACGGGTAGGTATATTTTTTTGCGTGTTTATTTCTTTAAATAATCTAAAGGCATTATTAGCGCGTTCTTTACCATACATGTTTACAAATTGCTGACGCACATAATCTAACTCTCGCTGATCTTGTTTTCCATCTGCTTTAATAACTATTGAGGCTAGTATAAGTAAACTTACTTCAAAATCTCCAGGTTTTGTTTGAGACCGACGTTGTGTTTGCGATCTATAATTAGGTCTATTTCTAGAACTACGTCGTTGTCCGTACTCTGGTCTACTAGTTCTAGGCTGTCCTTCTTCTATATATTTATCTCCTGAAGAAAACGCATCTCCTAAACTCCCTAATGCTAAACCTATTATTGCTCCTATTGGCCCTCCAAAAGACCAACCTATTGTAGCACCTATCCATTTTAATGCACCCATTTATGTATAATTATGTTCTGTCTGTAAATATAATATTTTGTTTGTTGTTGCTTTTATGTTTTTGTTACGATTTGTAGCCATAAATATTAAAAAACTAAACTATAGACTGACCTTATGACACCATAAAAGTTATAATGCAACATATAAATAAGTATTGCATGGTTTTTGATTAACTTTGCATAGATTAGAATTAATAAACATAAAATATAGAAAATATGTATCCAGCAGAATTAGTAAAACCTATGCGTGAAGATTTAACAAATGTAGGTTTCCAAGAATTACATACAGCAGATGCTGTTGATGCTGCTATAGCAAAAGAAGGAACAACTCTTGTTGTTGTTAATTCTGTTTGCGGATGTGCAGCTGCCAATGCAAGGCCTGGTGCGATAATGAGTACTAAAAATGCAAAATCTCCTAATAATTTAGTAACTGTTTTTGCAGGAGTAGATAGAGAAGCTACAGATAAAGCAAGAGCACATATGGTACCTTTTCCACCAAGTTCGCCAAGTATTGCTTTATTTAAAGATGGACAATTAGTACACATGTTAGAGCGTCACCATATTGAAGGACGTCCGGCAGAATTAATTGCAGAAAACCTTAAGGATGCTTATAACGAGCATTGCTAATATTATAATTAGCATTAAAAATATTAAACCACTACATTGTTTTTGTAGTGGTTTTTTTATGTGTATTTTTGACAATACAAGCAGGTATACCATATTGCAATGATGAAATTATTAGCTTATCCTTTAACTATTATTTATTTTATATTTTTTGGATTAACACTTTTAGTGTTTCATCCTATTCAATGGTTTTGTTTCAATGTTTTTGGTTATCAAGCTCATAAAATAAGTGTCGATTGGCTTCAGTTTTTTTTAATGCGTTGCCTTAATATCTTAGGTTCTAGATACACTTTTAATAATCCTTATACTATTTCTACAAAACAGCCACTTATTATAGTTGCTAACCACCAAAGTATGAGTGATATTCCTTCTTTAATATGGTTTTTTAGAAAACACCATGTTAAGTTTGTTAGTAAAAAAGAGTTAGGTAAAGGTATACCAAGTGTCTCCTATAATTTACGTCATGGCGGATCTGCATTAATAGATAGAAAAAATCCAAGAGAAGCTATTATAGCTATTAAAAATTTCGCAGAATATATTGCAGAAACTAATCGTGCTGCTGTTATTTTTCCTGAAGGTACAAGAAGCCGAGATGGTGTCCCTAAAAAATTTCACACTAAGGGGTTAGAAACTCTTATTAAATATATTCCTAATGCTTTAATTGTTCCTGTATCTATAAATAATTCATGGAAAACGTTAAAGTACGGTAAGTTTCCTATGGGGTTGGGTGCGCATTTAAAGTTTAAAGTACACCAACCTATAAAAGCTAGTGATTTTGAAACCAAAGTTCTTTTAGACAATTTAGAACAGACCATTAAGGACGCTATTGTTGTTGAAAACGCTATTAAATAACCTTTTAATTTTTCCTTTTTTTAATACTTAATATGACGACAGATTTTTATATTTCCAAAACAATAACTTTTGTAAAAGAACAACTAAAAGGTGCCGAAGGTGGGCACGATTGGTTTCATATAGAGCGTGTTTATAATAATGCAATGCTTATTGCAAAAAATGAAAATGTAGATGTTTTAGTTGTTGCTCTTGGAGCCTTATTACATGATATTGCAGACAGTAAATTTCATGATGGTGATGAAACTGTAGGTCCTAAAGTAGCTAGAGAGTTTTTATTTAGTATTAATGCAGACTCTACAGTTATTGAGCATGTTATACAAATTATTGAAAACATCTCTTTTAAAGGTGGTAATGTGGCACAAAAATTTAAATCTCTAGAGTTAGATGTTGTACAAGATGCCGATCGTTTAGATGCTATTGGAGCTATTGGTATTGCACGAACTTTTAATTACGGTGGCTTTAAAAACAGGACTATTTACGATCCTGAGATTAAACCTAATCTTACCATGACTAAGGAAGAGTATAAGGCTTCAACAGCTCCTACTATAAATCATTTCTACGAAAAACTTTTACTGTTAAAAGACAGAATGAATACTAAATCTGGTAAAAAAATAGCTTTAGAAAGACACCAATATATGCTTGGGTTTTTAGAGCAGTTTTATGCAGAATGGAATGGTAAGAAATAATATTATAACACTTCTCGATACTATTTGTTCATTCCTCACAAATCACTCCTTTAGATTTGTTTTTCTATTTAATTTTTATCAAATTATCATTTCTAGTGCTTCTACAAAAGAGAAGTGTGTCGACAAGTTTTAAATATAATATTTTAAAAACGAGTTCTCAAAACAATTTTAACTGCCCGTCTTTACACGTTTCATGCAATACTGTATTTAGTTTTGGCATTGTTTTGTCTTTAAAGTATTTTAACCTCGCTAACTTTATTAAATTATTTATCTGCTCGGCAATTTTACCTTCTCCACTCATACGTTTATTGTAACGACTATCGTTTAATGTCCCGCCATGGCAACTTTCTATTTGGTGTAATACTTTATCTGCCCTGTCTGGCATTGTTTTTTTTATCCAATCTGAAAATACTTGCCCTATTGCTCCATTTAACCTAACTATTGTATGCGCTATAGATAGTGCACCATATTCTGAAACTGTTTTGGCTAACGGTAAAATTTCATGACTGTTTATAGATGGTATTATTGGTGCTAACATTACATTTACTGGAATATTATTTTCACTGAGTATTTTAATTGTTTCTAATCGTTTTTTACTCGTGGTTGTTCTAGGTTCTAAAATACGTCTCGTGTTTTCAGATAAGGATGTAATGGAGAGGTTTACACTTATTAAGTTATCTTTTGCTAGCTCTTTTAGCACATCTAAATCTCTTAGTATT
The DNA here is from genome assembly GCF_053601635.1 of Pontimicrobium sp. MEBiC01747. Lineage (NCBI taxonomy): Bacteria > Pseudomonadati > Bacteroidota > Flavobacteriia > Flavobacteriales > Flavobacteriaceae > Pontimicrobium > Pontimicrobium sp. MEBiC01747. The sequence goes on along the minus strand of NZ_JBSHNS010000453.1, from coordinate 5,073 downwards.
AATGCATTTTTAGTAATTATTGAAACGGGATGCTTGTATTTTAAAAATACTTCTAAACATTGCCGCGTAATTTTAAATTCTCGTTCTGCTGGCTGGTAACAATCTGTATTACCAGACATAACAATAGGGTGAGCTTTCCAACTTTTCTTTTTAAGTAATTGTTCTAAAAGTTTTGGTGCGTCTTTTTTAACTAAAATACGTCTCTCGAAATCTAACCCAGCGCTATACCCCCAATATTCATGACTATTTCTAGCATAACAATATATACAACCATGTTCGCAACCTTGATATGGGTTCAAAGAAAAGGTCATACCAACATCTGGACTAGTAACTTTGTTAACTATAGTTTTTGGAAACACCTCTAAATATAAGGTCTTGTTTTTATCTGCTTGCTCTCCTTCCTTCGCACAAAATTCTAAAAAATCATCACGTGTTTCGTGTTGCAATTCGAAAAAACGATTATGAACATTTAGCTGTGCACCACGTCCTTTTATTATAGAGTTATCCAACATATTTTATAATTTCTGTGAAATTACAAAATATTAAAACAAAAAACAGATGTTATATTTTATGTTATTAACAAATGATTTATTTTCCTGGAAACTCAGCTTTACGCTTTTCTAAAAAGGCTGTTGTTCCTTCTTTAAAGTCTTCGGTACCAAAACATTCTCCAAATTGCTCGATTTCTACACCATACCCATTTACACCATCTTTAAAGTTTGCATTTACTGCTTTAATAGCTTTACTAATTGCCACAGAGGAGTTGCGCATAATTTTGCTGGCAATTTTTTCTGCTAATGTTATTAATTCTTCTGGTGCAACAACATGGTTTACTAAACCATAACTTAATGCTTTATCTGCATCTATCATTCCTGCTGTCATAACCATTTCCATAGCGCGCCCTTTGCCTACTAATTGAGGTAAGCGTTGTGTTCCTCCATATCCTGGTATAACTCCTAAAGAGACTTCTGGTAATCCCATTTTAGCATTGGTACTTGCTACTCTAAAATGTGCTGCCATTGCTAGTTCTAATCCGCCTCCTAATGCAAATCCATTAACTGCTGCAATTACTGGTGTGGATAAGTTTTCTACAAAATCGAATAATAGTGCTTGTCCTTCTGCTGCTAATTTACCTCCATTTTCTACATTAAAGTCTGCAAATTCACTAATGTCTGCTCCTGCTACAAAAGCTTTCTCTCCACTTCCTGTAATAATAATTACTTTACTATTTGCATCTTCGTCTGCTGCTTTAAAAGCATTATGTAGCTCATTAATTGTAGCCTTATTTAAAGCATTTAATTTGCTTGGACGGTTAATAGTTATTGTTGTAATTCCTTTTTCGGTTGTGGTTAAAATATTTTCGTAGTTCATTGTAAAATATATTTTACATTCCCTGTTAATAGAGAATTTTTTTAATTAGTATTTTATTTTTTTAAACAGATTCTATCCTTTTGGAAAGGCTACTGTAAATGTAGTGCCTTTTCCTTCTTGAGATACAAAGGTAATTGTTCCGCCATAAGTTTCCACAATATTTTTTACCATTGGTAATCCAAGCCCCATTCCGCTTGTTTTTGTTGTAAATTTCGGCTCGAAAACTTTAGGTTTGTTCTCTTCGGTAATACCTACTCCATTGTCTGACACTTTAATCTTTACTGTTTCATTTTCTTCAGATACTGTTACAACTATTTTTGGAACTTGCCCTTCTGGAATGGCTTGTATACCGTTTTTAATTAGGTTTGTTACTACACGTATTAATTGTGTTCTATCGAACTTTGCTATTAATTCTTCTCTATCTGGTTGGAATGTAATGTAGTTTTCATTAAATATATCTAACGATAAGTGTACTACTTCTACAACATTTAGCATTTCGTTTTGCTGAGCCGGCATTTTAGCAAAGTTTGAAAATGCGCCAGCTATTTTACTCATTGTATCTATTTGTTGTATTAGCGTTTTACTGTACTCATCTAATTTATGGTGTATATTTTCATCATTTGGGTCAAACTTACGCTGAAAGCTTTGTACTGTTAAACGCATTGGTGTTAATGGATTTTTAATTTCGTGCGCAACTTGTTTCGCCATTTCTCGCCAGGCTTGTTCTCTTTCGCTTGCGGCAAGCTGTACAGCACTTTCTTCTAACTCATCAATCATACTATTATATGAATTTACAAGAATAGAAATTTCTTCACTCATATTTTCTATAACTACTTTTTCGTTTCGCTTTTCTAACCTAGTTTCGCGTAATTTATCTCCTATTGCTTTTAAAGATTTTGTTATGTATTTAGAAACAAAGAACGCTAAAGCAATACCTATTAAAAGTACTATTAATGAGGTGTAACTTAACCTTTCTAAGAATTCATCTAACTCCTTTGCCAAAAACTCATCTTTTTCAAGATAGGGTAAGTTAATTATTGCTAAGGGCTTAGACCGTTTATCTAATATGTAAATATAAGAGGACAGAAAAGTGTCTTCTCCTTCTTGTCGTTTTTCTACGTAACGATGTTCGGCAGTATTTGAAAGTGCATTTAAAACTTCTGCGTCGAGACATTTTTTTTCTGCTCTCTCGTTTAATTCTGCTTTAGAGGATATTAAAAAGCTCCCTTCTAAATCATAAATATCAATAGATTGATTATGTATATCTGCTGTTTTATGAACTTCTTCTTTAAAAATTAAAGAAACCTTATCTGGAATAATTTCATAAGATGTTTCTTTTAATTCGTAGCTTAAACTTGCTATTATAGCACGTTCTTTACGCTCTAGTCTTTGTTTATTGTAATCTTGTGTTTCTTCATTGTATTGATGTATTGCTACGGCTGCGATAAGTATAGAAGACAACAATACTAACAATATCATTGCAATAAAGATACGTACTCGTAAGGATAGTTTTTTTAATCTCATGTATGTTTTTTAAATAGCTTATACAGTTCGACACAATAATCACACCACTATTTATAGAAATAGATTTTAAACTTATTTAAGCATCAGGATTTTTCTCCCTAATACGCTTATATAGCTTAAAGCCTAACATTAATAATATTGCTAAAACAAAAATACCTACCACTCCAAAAATCCAATTGATAGCGTTTTGCAATATCACTAAAAACACAACTGCAAATAAAATAAAGGTTGCGCCTTCATTCCATAACCTCATAAAACTAGAGCTCTTTTTAACAATGTCGTTTTGTAATTGCCTGTAATATGCATGTGTTTGTATTTGGTACACTATTAACAGTACTACAAAACCTAATTTTACATGCATCCATGGCTGCTCTAAATAACCAGGCCTTAATATTAATAATAAAATAGCAAATAAAGTAGCTAATATAGAAGAGGGCCATGTAATAATAAACCATAGCCGTTTTGCCATAAGTTTTAGTTGTTTTCCTAAAATCTCTTTTTCTGGAGAGGGTTTATAAAAAGCTTCTATTTGGTATACAAATAATCTAGGAATATAAAACAGCCCTGCGAACCAAGTTACTACAAAAATTAAGTGTAATGCTTTGATGTAATAGTAATATGCTCCCATAATAAATTATACCGTAGCAACAGGTTTTACTGCCCATTCGTTAATCCATTTTGCTAAAAGAGAAACCCATGCTGCATCTGTATTTAAGCATGGCACTGTTGTAAAGTCTCCGCCTCCAACTTCATGAAAAATTTCTTCGCCTTCCATCGCTATTTCTTCTAAGGTTTCTAAGCAATCACTTACAAATGCGGGTGTTACAATTGCCATACTGTTTACACCTTTTTTACCCAAACGCTCTATAGTTCTATCTGTGTATGGCTGTAACCAAGGATCGAACCCTAAGCGCGATTGAAAAGATGTAGAGTAAGCCGCTTCGTTTAAATTTAACTTTTCGGCTACTAATCTAGTAACTTCATAACATTGGTGTCTGTAACAAAACTCGTGTGCTTTAGATGGTGTGTTACAACAACTCCCATCTATTTTACAATGCGATTTTGTAACGTCACTTTTTCTTATATGTCGCTCTGGAACACCATGATAAGAGAACAATACGTGTTCGTATGTTTTATCTTTTAAATGCCTTTCTATAGAATTTGCTAGTACATCTATATATTCTGGCTCATTATAAAATGCAGGTAAGGATTCTATTTTTAAATCTGGAAAATCTGTTTTTCGTATCTCTTCAGCCAATACTAATATTGTTTCTGTTGTAGCCATTGCAAATTGTGGATATAATGGAATTAACATTACTTCCTCTACTCCTTTGTCTACTAATTCCTGAAGTCCTTTTTTAATAGTCATACTACCATAACGCATAGCTAATGCAACAGGAAATTCTACTTGTTGTTGCACTTTGTCCTTTAGCTCTTCAGATAAGACAATTAACGGTGAACCATTATCCCACCATATTTTTTTGTAGGCTTCTGCAGATTGTTTTGGTCTTGTGTTTAAAATAATTCCTTTTACAAGCAATGTTCTTGCCCATAGCGGAACATCTATAACGCGCTCGTCCATTAAAAATTCTCCTAAATATTTTTTAACATCTTTTGGTTCTGGGCTATCTGGAGAACCTAAGTTAACAAGTAAAACGCCTTTTTTCATTTACACTCTTTTTCTTTTAATTCGCATTACCTTATAAAGTACAGACAAAATCACTGTTAATTTAATTATTAGGTAAGGGAAGGTTATACACTAGACATTCAATAAAACATACTTAATAACAAAAATACAACTCTAAATTATAATACACCCACAAATTAAACGTTCAAAATAAAGAAAGAGTACTTAAAGCATATTATAAAAGTATCTTAATTAAACCGTATTTTGTAACTTTCAAATTATTTTTGACACTATTACTATATATATTTACAATTCTATTCTAACTTTTTAATGACAAAAAAACTTCTATACCTAGCCTTGTTTTCCTTTTTAATAAGCTTCTCTCAAGAAAAACAAAAGAGTTTACTTTGGGAAATTTCTGGTAATGGTCTTGAGAAACCCTCTTATATATATGGTACCATGCATGTAAGCAAAAAGGTTGCTTTTAGATTAGATGATGTGTTTTTTGAAGCCTTAGAAAATAGTGAGTCTATCGCTTTAGAGTCTGACCC
>NZ_JBSHNS010000452.1:0-4650 GCF_053601635.1 Pontimicrobium sp. MEBiC01747 | reverse complement strand
TAAACCATCTACTTGGTCTTTCATTAAAGCAATAAGTGGGGAAATTACTAGGGTTAATTGTTCTAGTATAATGGCTGGTAATTGAAAACAGATAGATTTACCACCACCAGTAGGCATTATTACTAAAGTGTCTTTTTTATTAAGAACATTCTCTATAATATCCTGTTGTTGCCCACGAAAACTATCGTAACCAAAGTTTGTTTTTAAAGTAGGGATTAATTGAGTTTGAAGCGTACTGTTTTGCATATTTAGATTGACGTTATTGCAAATTACGGAAGAAATACATGGTTATCCATAATATTAACTTACTTTAATTTAATCCAAATAATATTCTGTATATGTTTTAATATCTAACCATCCCTTTTTACCATTTTTTGTAAAGGAGTAAAAGGATTGTGATTCTTTTTTTAGTTCGTCGTAAACGACTGTTTTATCTCTTGGGAAAATTCCAACTTTATTGTTCTTGTAAAATAAAATCTGTCCATCTTGATTATTATATTCTATTGCATCAAAACGTATAGGAAGCAATTCTTTAACTTTTGCTGGTTTAGTCGGTAAGTGGACATCTTTTCTTGTTTCTAGTATTTCGTCAGATATAAAGTTACTTTCTTCTTTTTCATAGCTATAAGTATAGATACCATACTTTTTATTTTTTTTAACTTTTAGGTAACTACTTATGTCTCTAGCTTCAAGATTATTATCGTCTGTATAGGTGTAATCCGAATCATCTAAAAAACTTACGGTATACTCTTTAGAAGTATTTAAAGTTAATTCTTCTATAGTATCAAAAGGAGCAGCTAGACCGCCACTTGTTATGGTAATACTATAGGGAGATGTCTTGCTTTTTGTAGTGTTTATTTTATGAGAAATAGAGTGTACTGTGCCACAAACACTATAAACATAACTAGGCAGAGTTTTCATTTTATTAAAATTAAAATCATAATAACTAACACCTGCATTTGTTAAAACCTCTAAACCTGTCGGTTGAAGATAAGCTTTTCTTATAGTCTGTAATGGCAATGGCTCTAATTTATGGTTGTAAATAGTACTATTTTTATTATTTATCATTTCAATAAAAAAACGATTGTATATAATAGTATCTGCTACTTTATTTAATACACGTTTTTCAAATTGATTAATCAGTTGGTATTTTTTATTGTCTACTTGTTTTAGTTTATAAAACTCATCAGGGTAAAATCTATTAAAAGCTTCAGAATATTTAACATTAACGTCTTTATGGTTAGTATTTTTAATAGGTATTATGCCATAATCGTCTGCAACAATGAGATTACTATTCTTTAATGGTAACAAAATGTGATATATGTATTTTGCGTCACCTAAAAAAGCAATATGTTTATTGTTTCCTAAGTCTAAAATAAAGGTGTAAAACCATTTGGAGTTATTAACATGCCATTGCTTTTGTTTCGCTTGTTTTACATGAATACCAAAGCCTTGGTTGGGTTGGCTTTCTCCATAATATAACTCTTGAAAATTACTAACACCGTTTTTAAAAGATTCTATATTTAAAACGCTTGCTGCAGTGTTATCTTTTTTTGGATTAGGGAAAGACCAGTTTGTATTATACAAATCATTAACTGTTATAGCTCTTAAATCTTTTATATAAGTAATACTGTCGTAATCACTTAAAATAGCCTCTAAAGTTTCATGATCGTCTTCATCTTTAGCTATTTTATGGGTTATTATTTTTGTTTTATAGTTTATATCAAAATCTATAGCTATTCTTTTAAACCTATTTGCACTAATTTTTTGATACAAACTATAGTTTAAGTCTGTATCATAAGCTATTAAAGCTATATCTTTTAATTTAACAACTGTTTCTTGCGCAAAACTGCTAGCAATACTTAATATTAAAATAAGAATTGATATAAAGTGTTTTATGTTTTTAATCATAGATATCTAAAAATTATAAATGAGTAAAGTGCTACATTATTAGTTGTAACCATTACCATGCCACAACAAAACATTTATCTAAATGCCCTTTGGGGTGTTTTAACCATAACATTGGGGAATACCCTTCGTTTTCATAGACTTTTAATTTAGGCAAAACGGCATCATAGGTTTGCCAATCTACGTTTGGTGTAACATCTAGAAGCCAATCTGTTTTTTTAGGGATATAAAATTTATAATCTTTAAAAAAAGGAAGTGTTTTATATTTAAAATAAAAGCCATAAACACACTTTGGATTTAATGTCTTTAAAACATAGCTTTTTTCAAAAGGCATGAAAATTTGGGCTTTAAAGTAAATTTGCTGAACAAAATCATTAGCCTTAAGATTTAATTTTTCTAATACAGGTTTTGTTTCTGGGGCATAGAGTAGAGGTAGCTGCTTTGTTTTAAGTTTATTTAATTTCTCATTTAAACTATCTTTACGCATGGGGCCAATACAATGGTCTATTTCGGTTGTACCTAAATTAGGGTCGAATAAATAGTATTTAAACTGTATTTCTAAATGTATAGGTTGTTTATTTTGTATAAATAAACAATCTAACTCGCCAATAGTTACTTTACCATTTTTTATTTGAGGATTTTCTGCTAAAATAGTAATGCTATCGTGTTCTTGTAACTCTTTAGACACAAACCGTTCTACACGTTGACCAAGGCGTATGTTTTTTAAAATAGAATTACCAAAAACAGGAGTGTAATTTAATGTATCTATAAAAGGGTAAATACCATTAATAGAATTTAAAAATAGATGTGGTGTGTTAAAAAAACCACTAAACTGTGGTTGAAGGTCTTCTGTTTTATCTGTCATAATCGAGTATAAAAATAAACAATAGATAGATTCTATAAAAAAAACGGCCATTTATTCTTTGAAACCTGTTTAATCGTTGTATTTTTGCGCATCGTTAAAATTTAAAAACTATTAATGTCAGTTACAGCTTTAGAATTAGAAGAACGTAAAGAAGGAAAAAGTTTATATAGTTATCAAAAAGGTGCTATTAACAAGATTTTTAAGTGTTTTGAAGATGCACCAAAAGACTATCACCTTTTATATCAATTACCTACTGGAGGAGGTAAAACGGTCATTTTTTCTGAAATCGTTAGGCAATATTTAAAAATACATAAAAAGCAGGTTTTAGTCATGACACACCGTATTGAGTTGTGTAGGCAAACCTCTAATATGCTAACAGAGTTTGGTGTAACAAACAAAATTGTAGATAGTAAGGCAGATTTATCCGATCAGCATGATTATAACTGTTTTGTTGCCATGGTTGAAACCTTAAACAACCGTTTAAATGATGATAAGTTAGATATTTCAGATATAGGATTAGTTATTATCGATGAGGCACACTATAACTCGTTTACTAAGTTATTTAAGTTTTTCGAAAAATCTTTCATTTTAGGAGTAACTGCTACGCCTTTAAGTAGTAATATAAACTTACCAATGAAAGACAACTACAATGAGTTAATTGTAGGTGAAACGATACAATCGCTTATAGAAAATGAATTTTTAGCACGTGCCGAAATATACTCTTATAATGTAGGGTTAACCTCATTAATAGTAGGTGCTAATGGGGATTATACTGTAAAATCTTCTGAAGATTTATATACTAATACAGACATGTTAACGAAGCTTATTCAAGCTTACGAAGAGCGTTGTAAAGGTAAAAAGACACTAATATTTAATAACGGTATTAATACCTCTCTGCATGTATACGATACCTTTAGAAGAGCAGGATACCCAATTGCTCATTTAGATAATAATAACTCTAAAAAAGAGCGTAAAGCCATATTAAAATGGTTTAAAGAAACGCCAGATGCTATTTTAACATCGGTAAGTATCTTAACTACTGGTTTCGATGAACCAACGGTAGATGCAATTGTTTTAAACAGAGCGACAAAATCGCTAACGTTATATTACCAGATGATAGGTCGTGGATCGCGTATTTTAAAGAATAAGTCTAAATTCTCGGTAATAGATTTAGGTAACAACCTACACCGTTTTGGACCTTGGGGAAGCGATTTAGATTGGCATAAAATATTTAGATCTCCTAATTTCTATTTAGATGGAATTTTAAGTGACGAAGATTTAGAGAGTAACTTTAGGTACGAAATGCCTGAAGATTTACGTAAGGAGTTCGCTAAAAGTGAAGATGTATATTTCGATATCAAGAAAATGTACATAGAATCTGTTAGAAATGGAGAATCGTCTAAAGTTATTTTAGAGCGCTCTATACAACACCATGCTAAAATTTGTATAGAAAATAGCGAGGATTTATGGGATGCTTTAGCCTTAGCTAAATTATTAAAAGACGATATAGATTACCGCATACAACGTTATACAAAGTGTATTAGTAAAAGTACCTTTAACTTTGTAGAATGGTTAAAAGACGACTATAAAAAGAAATTAAACGCGTATTTACGCTCAAATTTCGATGAAGTTTTCGAACAAATTCATGGGTATCCACCAGAGGATTAGTAGTTTTAATTACGAATTACGAATTACGAATTACGAATGTTCACTCTAATGTCAGTCTGAGCGTAGTAGAAGACTTTTAAAAAAATGATGCTTTTCTTATAAAATTGAAATTTAAGTTGAAATAAGACTGCTTAACGCCAATAGCTAATAGCAAAAAGCCAACATAAAACTATGAGTACATTTAGAGATTTAGGACTAAACAAAAACTA
>NZ_JBSHNS010000451.1:0-3103 GCF_053601635.1 Pontimicrobium sp. MEBiC01747 | reverse complement strand
TAATCTTTTCATTGTCGTGTGATCTTAATTTTATTAGTTAAAGTGCTAAAGATATAAAAAAAATGTAATTAAAAAATAAAAATAGCAATTGGCGAAAGGGTTTTAACGTAATAACAATTTAAATTATTGAATTGTTTGATAAATACTACTTTCTTTAAATTATCTACAAAAATTTTCTAATAACTTTTGCAGAGAGGAAGGGATTCGAACCCTCGATACGCTATAAACGTATACACACTTTCCAGGCGTGCGCCTTAAACCACTCGGCCACCTCTCTTTATTATTCTAAAAAGTTTCCTTTTTAGAGTTTTCAAATAAAGAGAAAAAAGTTTAATTGCTAAAACTTTACTTGCAAATTTTATGCCATTTCCCCTCTTAAAGGGGTTTCATAGATGGTTTTAAACAAGTTAGGTGATATATTTTGAGCCAATAAATACATTAATTTACTAATTGCAGCCTCTGTAGTTATATCTTTTCCCGAAATAACACCTATTTTTTTGAGCTTTTCGCTCGTTTCATACTGTCCCATAATTACACTTCCTCCAGAACATTGTGTTACATTAACAATGTGTACTCCTTTATTTATAGTTTCTTTTAATAGGGAAACAAACCATTTTTCTGTTGTACAATTCCCTGCTCCGTATGTTTCTAAAACGACACCTTTTAGTTCTGGAGTATTAAAAATGGTTTGTAATAATTTTTCAGAGATTCCTGGAAACAACTTTACTATTGCTACATTAGAGTCTAGTGTTTTATGTACGTGTAGCGACTTTCTAGGATTAGGCTTCAACAAATATTCGTTATTTACTTTTAAATGCACTCCAGATTCTGCTAAATCTGGATAGTTTAAAGAAGCAAAAGCTTCAAAATGTTCGGCATTAATTTTAGTCGTTCTATTAGCTCTATATAATTTGTATTCAAAATATAGGCAGACTTCTTTTATAATTGGTTTATTATAATGTTGTAATGATGCAATTTGTATAGAGGTTATTAAATTTTCTTTAGCATCCGTTCTTAAATCTCCTATTGGTAATTGAGACCCTGTAAAAATTACTGGTTTTGCTAAATGTTCTAGCATAAAACTTAATACAGAAGACGAGTAACTCATGGTATCGCTTCCGTGCAAAATTACAAAACCATCAAAAGCTTCATATTGTTTTTCTATAATTTCAGCAATATCCACCCAATATTTTGGAGCCATATTACTAGAATCTATAGGTTCTTCAAAAGATATGGTTTCAATATTACAATCTAACAGTTTTAATTCTGGGATACGAATTAATAAATTATCAAAATCGAAAGCTCTTAGGGCTCCCGTTTCTGGGTCTTTAATCATACCTATTGTTCCTCCTGTATATATAAGGAGTATGTTTGGGATGCTTTTTGTCATATATTTATTAATTTATATATAGCTTCTGTTAAATTATAAGTTTTTTTAAATCCCAAAAACAGCTTTAGAGTTTTCGGTAGTTCTCTCTGCTATTTCTTCTATGGGTAACTCATATAGTTCAGATAGTTTTTCTAGAACCTTTGTAAGGTATGCACTTTCATTGCGTTTTCCTCTATATGGTTTTGGTGCTAAATAAGGAGAATCGGTTTCTAGAACAATATGTTTTAAATCTATTGTATTTAAAAATTGATCTATTTTTCCATTCTTAAAAGTTACTACACCTCCTATGCCTAGCTTCATATTATATGATATAGCTTTATGTGCCTGTTCTAATGTACCAGTAAAACAATGAAAAATCCCAAACAAGTCATCTGCTTTTTCTTCTTCTAAAACTTCAAACACAGCATCAAAAGCATCTCTACAATGTATAACTATAGGTAAACGATATTGTTTAGCTAATTTTATTTGATACCTAAAAGCATCTTGCTGAATGCTTAGTGTTGTTTTATCCCAATACAAATCGATACCAATTTCTCCAACAGCATAAAATTTTCGGCTAGCTAACATGTCTTCTACATGCTTTAACTCCTCTTTATAATTATCCTTTACATGTGTTGGGTGTAACCCCATCATTAAAAACACATGCTTAGGAAAACTGTTTTCTAACTCTAGCATAGATTTTGTATACGTCGAATCTATAGCTGGTATAAAAAAACGTTTTACTCCTGCATCTAATGCTCGTTGTATCATTTCGTCTCTATCTTCATTAAAAGACTCACTATATAAATGTGTATGCGTATCTGTAATTATCATGCGGTAAAAATATAAAAGTCATCGTTAATTGATGACTTTTATAAATGCATTTTTTATTGATTATTTAGTCTTTATAACTAATCTAGTTTATTTAAAAGTTTTTGAGCTCGATTATAGTCTTCTGCGTCTTCAGGTATTTGCTGTAATAACTTAACACATGCTGCGTTATTTTTTTGTTTTAATTTACTTAATGCCCAGTACCATTTTGCTTTATTTTTATATACTGAATTTGTTTCGGAAAGTTTTCTTAGCAATTCATCTGCTTCTCTATAGTCGTTGGTTTCTATTAAACATATAGCTTTATATAATTGAAGTTCTAAATTAGTTGGTGTTTTACTCAAAATCTTATTAAATAAAGATTTTGCTTCTGTAAACTTTTTATTGTTAAATGCTTTTTCTGCTTCTTTAAGCAAACCATCATCTCCTCCTCTAATTGTTAAGCTTATTATTTCATAGTTATTATAATCACTAAAACTTGGGTTAGACAATTTATTAAATACAGTAGCTCCTATTATTAAAATAGCTGCAACAGCAATTGCATATTTAAAAAAGCTTACTCGTTTTGGTTTTTGCTCTACTGTATCGTTATCGTCATTAAAATAGTTGTTTGAAATATTTTCTAAATTAGTTTTAAAGGTATTAGCGCTCTCATCGTCTTCAAATTTATGTTTTAAATGCATAGACAACTCCTTATATATAGTAAAGCTTTCTTTAAATGCTGCATCGTTTTCTAATCGTTCTTCAAAATTAGCATAGGCTTCTTTAGAGAGTTCTTTTTGTAAGTACTGGTCGAATAAAATATAATCTTGATCTTCCATACAATTAATTATTAAGTTGTTTAAATCTTGATGATTCTTGAACTAGCTTAGTTAACTTGCCTATACATAGAGATTTCTTTTT
>NZ_JBSHNS010000450.1:0-2530 GCF_053601635.1 Pontimicrobium sp. MEBiC01747 | reverse complement strand
CGGCAAAACCGATAGAAAACAATTAGAAACGCTAAGCCTAGAAGTAGAAAGCACCACCCAATACGTAGCACCAGAAACAGCAGTAGAGCAGCAATTAGCAATACTATGGTCTAAGCTATTAGAACTAGAAGAAGGAACAATAGGAAAACACGATAACTTTTTCGAGTTAGGCGGGCACTCACTATTAACAGTTCAATTAGTTCAAGGGATAAATAATTTATTTAAGAATAAAAAAATAGAATTAGTTGATTTAATTAACAATAGAACAATCTACGAGCAAGCCATATTACTAGAAGAATTAAATGTTGAAGTAGGTTCTAAACATATAATAAATTTTAATGCTTTAGAAAAAACAGCAACAGATGCCATAGATACATTTATAATTCCTGGTATGCCTGGAATAGTAGATGGTTATTATGAATTAGCAGAAGCTTTCTCTAAAAAAGGAAGCAATACTTACGGTATTCAAATGTATGGTTTACTAGAAGGAGAAGAAGCCTATACTACTATAGAAGAGATGGCAGCACATAATATAAGAGTTATACAAAGTACACCTTCTAAAAATATTCGTTTGGTAGCACATAGCTATGGTGGAGTTGTTGTTTTTGAAATGATAAAACAATTATTAGCGAAATCAATAACTATAACAGAAGTTATCCTTTTAGATAGTTACCTCCCTAAAAAGTCTCTAAAAGTAAAAGAGAAAATGCATATTTTTATAAGTACTATAGTCACTATACTTAATATAAAAGTGTCTAAAAAAGAAACTACAGAACTAGTAGGAAAAGCAATAAAAAAAGCTAAGAACGATAGAGAGAGCTTTATTTATAATACACTAAAAAACAAAGGTGGTAAACTTGAAAAAGCATTCTTTAGTAGGTTGTATAAAGTGTGTTACAATGCTTTAAGTATCTCATATAATTTAGAAGGTCAACTTAGTATAGAAGCAGTATTCGTAAAAGTAAAACAAGTACAAAATAAAGACACTCAAACATCTCAAGATTGGTCTCCATATTTTAATACATTACAAATTATAGAATCTTCAGGAAGTCATTTCGAAATGGTTAAAAAGCCATATGTAGAGAAATGGAAAAAGAATTTAACAAGTTAGTAATAACATAATTTATTAGAGCTATAACAGTTAATAATGGGTTGTCTACTATTAATTGTTAAGCATTTTATTCCTCATAGTAAATAACATATACACAGATGAAAAAAGTAACAATGTTCCCTGGGCAAGGCTCACAATATAAGGGAATGGGTAAAGCACTGTTTTCAAAATATAAAGCAGAAACACAATTAGCGTCAGACATTTTACAATATGATTTAGAAGAACTTTGTGTACGAGACCCTAATAGAGAATTAGTAAAAACACAATTTACCCAACCAGCACTGTATGTTGTAAATTATTTTAGGTACAAGGAGTTAAATATAGTACCAGATTATGCAATTGGACACAGTTTGGGAGAATACAATGCATTATTAGCCGCAGGAGGATTTAGTTTTGAAACTGGTTTAAAAATGGTTCAAAAAAGAGGACAGTTAATGGCAGCTGCATCTGGAGGCAGCATGGCTGCTGTACTAGGAATAAACATTGAAGCATTGAAAGAAAAAATGAACAGCTCTGAGTATGCAGATTTAGATATTGCTAATTATAATACACCAACTCAAACAGTAATATCAGGGCCTGGTGACAGTATTAAAAACATAGTAAAAAACTTTTCTGCTCAAGATATTAGAATTATTCCATTACAAGTTAGTGCACCGTTTCATTCTCGTTATATGGAGCCAGCAGCAAAAGAATTTTCAGAATTTTTAAAAGGTTTTCACTTTGAAGCATTAAAAATACCTGTTATATCTAATGTTACGGCAAGACCTTATAAAGATATTGAAATAGCCGACTTGTTAAGTCAACAAATTTCAGGATCTGTCAAGTGGTGTGAAACTATTCAATACTTAATGGGGAAAAATGTTGAAGAATACCAAGAAAACGGCAGAGGTGTACTTACTAAAATGGTTACAGAAATAAGAAAAACCTGTAATCCTATTATAGAAGAGGAACCAATAGAAACAGTAGAAACAAGTACTACAACCATTAAAGAAAAAGTAATTGTAGAAGAGAGTACAGTAGAAAAACTTGGAGCAAAATTGGGAAGTATAGATTTTAGAAACGATTACAACATCTCTTACAGTTATGTAGCAGGATCTATGTATAGAGGGACTGCCTCTCAAGAACTTGTAACCCGTATGGCTAAAGCTAAAATGCTATCTTTTCTTGGTACTGGAGGATTAACTTTAAATCAAATTTCGGATGAAATAGATACAATACAATCCAAATTAGAGACTAACGAAACTTATGGAATGAATCTGTTACATAATTTAAATAATCCAGATTTAGAAAGCCAGACAGTTGATTTATACCTTAACAAAGGAGTGAAAAATATAGAAGCATCGGCGTTTATGTTAATAACAGAAGCTTTAGTACATTTTCATGTTTCTGGCTTAGAACAAAAAGCAGATGGAAGCATAG
>NZ_JBSHNS010000449.1:0-1605 GCF_053601635.1 Pontimicrobium sp. MEBiC01747 | reverse complement strand
CATCCATAGTTACTTCTAACTCCGTTTCGGTTTCACACTCAACAATAAACTCAACAAGTCCTAATGCGTTTGTTGGCTTAGAAGATAATTTATTTCCTTGATTATCGTATAATGTAGCCATTGCTCCCTCTAAAGGTTTTCCTGTTTTATTATCTGTAACATTAGCTGCAATTAAAACATCACAAATAGGTTGTAATTTTTTAACACCATAAATATCGTCTCCTCCTTTTCCACCTTCTCTGTTAGAAGATACAAAACCTTCTCCTGTTTCATCGTTCATAGAAAATGCGAAATCATCTCCATTACTATTTACTGGTATACCTACATTACGTATTGGTGCCATTTTTCCATCTATTTCTTTAGTATGGAATACATCCATTCCCCCAAGACCTAAATGTCCTGTTGAAGAGAAATATAGTGTGTTATCGTCTCCAATAAAAGGAAACATTTCTTGTCCTTCTGTATTTACTTTTTGTCCTAAATTTACAGGTTCTCCAACTTGTCCTCCATTACCTATAGATGCTTTATAGATATCAAAGTTACCGTAACCTCCAGGCATATCTGAAGCAAAATATAATGTTTTTCCATCTTTACTTACCGATGGGTTTTTAATAGAATAGTTTCTACTATTCATTGATAATGCTTCTACATTTTTCCATTCGTCTCCACTCTTTTTAGCAACATACATGTGTAATACACTGTACTTTGTGTTAGATAATGAATCTTTCTCATAAATGTTTTCGAAAAAACTTTCTCTTGAAAAATACATTGTTTTTCCGTCTGGTGTAAAAGACACAACACCCTCATGATATTTTGTATTAATATCATTACTTAATAGTTCTTCTCCTTGGTATGTTCCATCTTCTGCTACAGTATACTCATAGATATCAAGAAAAGGCTGTTCATTCCATCCGTAAGTTTTTCTAGAATCATTTCTAGCAGAAGTTATATATAACTTACCATCTTGTAGGGTTCCTCCAAAATCTGAAGTTGCTGTATTGATATCTAAATTTTGAACATTAAACTTTTTACCTCTTTCTAATATTTTAGGTAAGTAGTTTGGGTTAGCTAAAAAAGCTTGAGCTCTATCATCTCCAGGACGCATAGATGCAAACTTTTTCATTTGTACATTTGAAGCTTCGTACTTTCCGTTTGCTTTTAACATTTGAGAATACTTGTAAGTCATTTCTGCATCACTTGAAGTTTCTAATGCTTTAGCATACCAGCGTTCTGCTTCTACTGTATTAAAGATATTATAGTTAGATTCTGCTAAACGCCCGTAAACATAAGCGTCTCCTTTTCCGTTTTCTATTAATTTGTTATACGCTTCAGCAGCTTCAACAAATTCGAATTTTGCAAAGTACTTATCTGCTTTTTTTGTAGCTTTATTTTGAGCTGTAACTGTAAAGCCACTCAAAATTGCTAATGCCATAAATAATACTATATTTTTCATCTGATAATTTTTATCTTTTCTTTTAACTATTAAAAATAACGTGGTGAACGAGAGACTTTCTTAGGTAAGAAAATATCGAAGTTTATAAATATCTCATGAGACGAGTTTGTAACAACATTTAAGTCTGACTGTATACTATCGTAAGCATAGCC
>NZ_JBSHNS010000448.1:0-2985 GCF_053601635.1 Pontimicrobium sp. MEBiC01747 | reverse complement strand
AGATACGGTTTCTGTAGACCCTGCATAGGCAGGGTTTATTACATTCATATTATACATATACTGCGTATACTGCGGGTCTTGTTGTGCATATAATTGATAGCCTAACAAGAATATGAAAATGGTATATATTAGTTTTTTCATTGGTTTTGTTTTCGTTTGTTTAGTAGTTTAAGTATATAAAAGTAGTAAGAGGTTGTTCAACATCTTTTAAATACACGTTATAGTAATAAGTTCCGACTGGAAGTAAGTTTCCATCTTGATCTGTACCACACCATTGGTCTACATATCCTGTTAATTCCCATACTTTAACACCGTAACGGTTAAACACCTGGGCTTTAGTAATATCTCGGCGGTCTTCTAAATGATCTAGTATTAAACAGTCGTTTACACCATCTCCGTTAGGAGATAATCCTTGTGGCTGATCTACACAGTTGGCATTTTCATAAAACTCTACAAACATTGCTGCTTCTCCTAAACAACCCGTTACATCATCAACAACTGTTGCTGTAATATCTCCTTGCTCTAAGGCTTCTGCTGTTAAAGTATATGTATTACTTGATGTCGACTGTACTAAATTCCCTTCTATATAGAAGTTATATGTTAATGGGTTTACTAGTTCGTCTGAGTTTTCTACATTAATAGAAATGTCATAATCTTCATTAGCACACTTAATAACATAATCTTCTTCAAAAGCTACTATTGGATTAGGGAAGAATTCTATTAAAACTTCATCCATAAAGAAACAGCTTGTTCCTGTTATTAATATTTCGGCTGTATATATTCCTGTTTCATCTACTGTAAGTGTAGGACCATTTTCTCCTGGTATTGGTTCTAAGATTCCTGGAATTTCAGGGTCTGTAAAATACCATGTAAGTACAGAGTTGTTTGGAATATCGATACCTATATCTAAAAGCACTTCATCTCCTAAACAGTTAGCGTTTCCACTAGTTAATAAGATGTCATCTCCTAAATCTATAGTACCAATATCGAAACTTCCAGCTGCTAAAAATACCGCTGAATCAAATAATGTATCTTGATCATCTGCTATTACTAGTTTAATATGGTATTGATCGTTAGGCACTACTGTTGCCATTGCTGTTATTGGTACTGTACGCCCTCTAAAATTAGTTGGACTTGTTAATGGGTTTTGGCCTATACCTGCACCAAAATCAAAAACATCATAATAAGCATCAAAGAACTCTGGGTTAACAGAAGCACAACCTCCATTAAATGCTTCGTCTCTTACATTAAGTACAGAGATAGGAGTCGCTGTTCCTGGTACTACGGCTAAGTTAACTGTATTTCCTGCTGCGTCGGTTAATAGGAATGCAAAAGCATCTGAGAATGTACACTGGAAACCTCCGTATTCTTCTGCCGCAAAAATAAAGTCGAAAGACATTTGTGGTGTTACTGGTACAAAATCGAACTCTAATATTGTTGCATTTCTAGTCTGTCCTGCTGGTAAACCAACTTCGTTTTCTAAATCTGCATCCCCTAACCAAGCAAAGGCTCCATCACTAATAGTTCCTGTTTCTGGTCCTGGCGCATTTAAAACATCTCCTGTTGTTAATATCACACCACTTTCGAAAGGAAAGTCAGATCCGTTTTGTTCAAAGTAACCAATACCATTAGTAGAACCAAAGTTTGTTCCTGTAGAGAATGTTATGTTAGAGACTAAAGAACATGGAGAATCTATTAATACATCTTCCACTAATTCTTCAACAGTATATTGATCTGTATTTGTAATGATTGGAGGTGGTAATGAGATAATACATAAATCGAAAGTAGTATTCTGGAAAGGTGTATTTCCATTAGAGAATACTTGTACGTAATATGTTTCTCCTATTGTTAAACCATTAGCAACTATTTGACCGTTATTAGGACAACCTATGTTTGTTAAGTTATTACAATCTGCTCCTTCATATAATCCAAAAGATAATGCAGTAGTATCACCTGCTATGTTAAGTAATGAGACTGCATGGTCTTCTGCTACGGCTTCAAATGAAAACCAAACATCATCATTTGCTGTTCCAAAACACACATTTCCTTGAGGAGATTGTGTTGCTCCATATATTGTTCCATTAGTAACATTAGTACAGTTACTGTCTGCATTTGCAACAGCTACAATTGCATTTTCACAATCATCGTTTGATGGTGGACATGCTGGTATGTTTAATACATCACTTGTTACAATACAGTTAGAGTCATCTTGGTTAGATACTACAACTGTAACATCTGTTCCTATTGGGTATGGCCCTATTTGTACTACACCAGTAGCTGTTGTACTTACTGTAGTAGTACCATCGTTAATATCTAAAGTTGTTGCACTACCTAAATCTGTAACATTAACATCTATAAAGAACTGATCTGTTCCACTTGCACAATCGTCTACCGCAGTAAATTCTACTGTATGAAAAAGACATGTTGCACATGATACAGAAACATCTATAGGCGTAAATCCGTTATTATCACAACTTATAGATCCATCTGACGTTACTGTAAAAGAGATTGAATCTCCTGTAGATTGATAAAGTAATCCTCCTACATCACCACCATTTCCATAAGGAGTTGCTGCATTTAAATCTGTTCCAGTTGCCACGTCTGTAACAACTAACTCATCCCATCCATCTTCTACTTGTCCTGAGTTGAATACAATGGTTAGTGGTGTGCCATCATTACTTGTAAATGTAAATACATTTGTATCGTTTGATGTATAGCAATATGTAAAATCTGTTGGCCCTACTGTACAATCTACATATTGGTCTAAGCAAATTTCTTGTGTTAAGGAGTCGCTTACTATAAAGCAGTTCCCATCGTTATCATTTGTTACTGTAACTACTACACCTGTGTTATTTGCATAAGGACCAAAAGAAACAACTCCTGTTGCGTTTACAACTTGAGAGTTTCCTTGATTGTCTGATACGGTAAGTGATGTTGCTGTTCCTAAATCTGTAATATCTGTTTCTACAAAAAACTGTGGTCCAT
>NZ_JBSHNS010000447.1:0-16160 GCF_053601635.1 Pontimicrobium sp. MEBiC01747 | reverse complement strand
TCATTATACCATTCTATTTGAGAATCGTTATATGTATGATTTAACATAATAGTGTCTTTACTTCCATCTGCATGAACAACTTCTAATGTTAATTGTTTTGCTGGTGCAAACTCATGTAAATCTACAAAGTTAAATGTATCGTCTTCTTGAATTAAATCGTAATCATTTTCATTAGCAAAAGTTAATCCTAACATCCCTTGTTTTTTAAGGTTTGTTTCGTGAATTCTAGCAAAAGATTTTACAATTACAGCAGCTACACCAAGATGTCTTGGCTCCATTGCTGCATGCTCTCTAGAAGATCCTTCTCCGTAGTTATGGTCTCCTACTACTACTGTTTTTACTCCGGCTGCTTTATATGCTCTAGCTGTATCTGGTACACCTCCATAATCTCCTGTTAATTGGTTTTTAACAAAGTTTGTTTTTTTACCAAAAGCATTTACAGCTCCTATTAAACAGTTATTGGAAATATTATCTAAATGTCCTCTAAAACGTAACCATGGTCCAGCCATAGAAATATGATCTGTAGTACATTTACCGAAAGCTTTTATTAATAGTTTAGCTCCTTCTATAGTATTACCTATTGGTTCAAAAGGTGTTAATAATTGTAATCTTTCTGATGTTGGACTCACAACAACTTCAACACCACTACCATCTGCAACTGGTTCTAAGTACCCATTATCTTTTACTTCAAAGCCTTTTGGTGGTAACTCCCATCCTGTTGGCTCATCGAACATTACTTCTTCTCCGTTTTCATTAATTAATTTATCTGTTAACGGGTTAAAATCTAAACGTCCTGCTACTGCTATTGCTGCTGTTAATTCTGGTGATGCAACAAAGGCATGTGTATTAGGGTTTCCATCTGCACGTTTAGCAAAGTTTCTATTAAAAGAGTGTACTATACTATTTTTTGGTGCATTTTTAGGATCACTATATCTAGCCCATTGACCAATACATGGTCCACATGCATTAGTAAATATTTTGGCGTCAAGTTTTTCGAATATTCCTAGGATTCCGTCTCTGTCTGCTGTATATCTTACTTTTTCAGAACCTGGATTAATTCCTAATTCTGCTTTCATTTTTAAACCTTTATCTATGGCTTGTTGTGCTATAGATGATGCTCTAGATAAATCTTCGTAAGATGAGTTTGTACAAGATCCAATTAATCCCCACTCTACTTGTAGAGGCCAATCGTTAGCTGTTGCTTTTTCAGTCATTGAGCTTCCTACTTCTGTAGATAAATCTGGTGTGAAAGGACCGTTTAATAATGGCCCTAATTCTGATAAGTTTATTTCTATAACTTGATCAAAATATTGTTCTGGATTTGCGTATACTTCTGGATCTGCTGTTAAATAATCTTTTACTTGATTTGCTGCATCTGCAACGTCTGCTCTTTCTGTTGCACGTAAATAGCGCTCCATAGACTCATCGTATCCAAATGTAGATGTGGTTGCTCCTATTTCTGCTCCCATGTTACAGATAGTTCCTTTTCCTGTACAAGACATAGATGTCGCTCCAGGTCCAAAATATTCTACAATAGCACCTGTACCTCCTTTTACAGTTAAAATTTCAGCTACTTTTAATATAACATCTTTTGGTGCTGTCCATCCAGATAATTTACCTGTTAATTTAACACCTATTAGTTTTGGAAACTTTAATTCCCAAGCCATACCAGCCATTACATCTACTGCATCTGCTCCTCCAACTCCAATTGCTACCATTCCTAATCCACCAGCGTTTACTGTGTGAGAATCTGTACCAATCATCATTCCTCCTGGGAATGCATAATTTTCTAATACTACTTGGTGAATAATCCCTGCACCTGGCTTCCAGAATCCAATACCATATTTATTAGATACTGATTCTAAGAAATTAAAAACTTCGCTACTAATATCGTTAGCGTTTTTTAAATCTGTTGCAGCTCCATCTTTAGCTTGTATTAAGTGATCGCAATGTACAGTTGTTGGCACAGCTACTTTGCTTTTTCCTGCTTGCATAAATTGCAATAAAGCCATTTGTGCTGTTGCATCTTGACATGCGATACGATCTGGTGCAAAATCTACATAATCTTTTCCTCTCTCGAAAGCTTTAGTCGGTTTTCCGTCCCATAAGTGATTATATAATATTTTTTCTGAAAGTGTTAATGGTTTACCTACAACGTCACGTGCTGCATCAACACGCTCTGCCATTTGGCTGTAAACCTTTTTTATCATATCGATATCGAATGCCATATAGTAAAAATTTAAGGTTGTTTTTATTTTTTTAAAGTCTTGCAAATTTACAAAATTCTATAGAATTTAAAAAATATATAAGGAAATTGAGAAATGTTTGAGAATTAATCAATAAAACACCTTTTTAACAACTTAATTTTACTAATACGGCAAAATTACAATTAAAAAAATATTAAATTAACAAGTGGAAATGTTTTATTATTTGTAAAAAATAAGAATATTATGTTCTTTATTGAAAATACTTAGTCTTAATTTAATAAAGATTAGCTTGATTTTTTAAATGTTATTGTAGAACCATCTTGACTTTTCTATTTCCTAAAAATGGCTCGAATTTTGTTATTTTTTTACTTGTAGTAATACTATGACTTGTCAAAAAATGTTCAATCTGAACAAATTTTATCTCAATTGCGGTTAAAAAATAAAAAGTTAAAATAAGTTTGCATAAAAAAACATCAAAACTTTAATTTAAAAGCTTTGATGTTTATTTTAATATATTATAGTATATATTGTTTGTTAGAACAGTGATTTAATAATTTCTTCTTCTGTAATGCCTTCTGCCTCTGCTTTGTAATTTTTTATCATTCTATGGCGAAGTATACTTGTAGCTACTGCTTGTACGTTTTCTATATCTGGTGAGAATTTACCATGTATTGCTGCATGTGTTTTTGCTGCTAATATTAGGTTTTGTGAGGCTCTAGGTCCTGCACCCCAATCTATATAGTTTTTTACTAGGTCTGAAGCTGCATCACTATTTGGTCTTGTTTTACCTACCATAGTTACTGCGTACTCAATAACATTATCTGCTACAGGAATACGGCGTATTAAGTCTTGAAAATCAATAATTTCTTTGGCTGTAAATAATGCATTTACTTTTGGCTTAGCATTACTTGTAGTTGCTTTAACGACTTCTACTTCTTCTTTAAATGATGGATAATTTAAATGTATTGCAAACATAAAACGGTCTAATTGCGCTTCGGGAAGTGGATATGTTCCTTCTTGTTCTATTGGGTTTTGTGTTGCTAATACAAAGTATGGTAAATCCAACTTATAATGGTGTCCTGCAACTGTAACTGCACGTTCTTGCATAGCTTCTAATAATGCTGCTTGTGTTTTAGGTGGTGTTCTGTTTATTTCGTCTGCTAAAATAATATTAGAAAAAATAGGCCCTTTTATAAACTTAAAATTTCTACTTTCATCTAGTATCTCACTTCCTAATATATCGCTAGGCATTAAATCTGGTGTAAATTGTATTCTTTTAAAATTTAAACCTAATGCTTGTGCAATGGTATTAACCATTAGCGTTTTTGCCAAACCTGGTACTCCTATTAGTAATGCGTGTCCTCCCGAAAAAATGGAGATTAATATTTGATTTACAACATCGTCTTGCCCAACTATTACTTTGGCTATTTCTTGTTTTAAATCGTTATATTTTTTTACTAATTGATTTACTGCTGTTACGTCTGACATTCTTTTTTATGATTATTTTTTTAACCAATTACTATTAAAATCGCATTTTCTATAATCTCCACTTACTTTTATGTAAGTGTTTTCTATAGTTTCATCTTGCCATTTATCTATAGCTTTTATTCTTTTTTCGTTTAATGCTAATTCTTTTATTTTTAAATAGTCTCTAGAATAGTCTGCTTCATGTTCGTCTACTCTATCTGTAATGCTTAAAATTTTAAATTTAGAGTTTCCTGTTCTGTCTTGGTCTTGTATAACTCTAGAAATCTCTCCATCTTTTAAGTTTTGTATTTGTGCGTATAATTCTGGATCCATTTTAGTTAATTCAAAATTATAATCTTGTGTTGCTGGGTTAATTAGTTTTCCGCCTTGAAACTTTGTTTTTACTTCATCACTAGATTCTCTTGCTGCTTCTTCAAAAGTAATGTTACCTTCTAGTATATTTTTTCTAACGTTTTCTAATCTCTCCTTTGCTTCTTGTATGGATTTAGAAGATACTTCAGGTATTCTTAATATGTGGCGTATATCGTATTCTTGTCCTCTAATTTTTTCTAAATATATAATGTGGTATCCAAATTCTGTTTTAAAAGGCTCTGATATTTCTCCTTCTTGTAAAGAAAAGGCTACTTCTCTAAACTCTTTTACCATTCTTGGGCGTGCTCTATTTAAGGTATAAAACCCTCCTGTTCTTTTAGATCCTGGATCTTGTGAGTATAATACTGCTTTAGAACGGAAGTTTGCTCCATTTTCTTCTATATCTGTTTTAAACCCTTTTAATTGGTCTATTACTTTTTGTTTTTCTTCTAATGTTACTTTAGGTTCTATTACAATTTGTGAAACTTTTAATTCTGTTCCAAATACTGGACGCTCTTCTTTTGGTATTCTATTAAAAAATAAGCGTACTTCTTCTGGTGTTACTTCTATTTCATCAACTATTTTTTTCTGCATTTCTGCAACAAGTTTTTGAGTTCTGTTAATTTCTATCATCTCCTCTCTTAAACTTTTCTCGTCTTCTTTTCTGTATAGTTTTAATACTTCGTCTAACGATCCGTCTAGTCTAATTTTAAACTCTTCTATTTGCTGATTAACAAAACTTCTTATTTCTGCCTCACTTATTACAATACTATCTTGAATTGCTTGGTGTGCATATAATTTATCTTCTAAAAGTTTTCCAAACAATTGACATTCTGTAAAGTTTTCTAGGTTAGCGCCTCTTAATTTTAGTTTTTCGTATTCTAAGGCTACGTCTGAGTCTAAAACAATATAATCTCCTACTACTGCTGCTACTCCATCTATTTTTTGTGTTGTAAACGGCTTTACACTGTCTTGCTTTTTTACTTCATTAGTTTCTTCTATAATTTCTTGTGCTACTAATCCTTGTGCTACAAAAAAAGTTAAGCTTAACGCTATAATGTGTTTTAAGTTAATTGTAAATTTCAAAATGTTTATTTTTAATGGCATCGTTTGTAATGTCTTGTTTTAACTTTTTAATGAGTTCCAACTTACGTTTATTTACCACTATTTGGTCTATTGTAGGCTTTACATATTCCAAAGGAGCTGTGCTGTTTCTTAGTAGAACATCATTAATTTGCATCAAATATAGTCCTAATGAATCTTTGAGTTGTATAAAATTAGATTTTTTTAACAGTTCTCTTTTATTTTCCTGTTTTATAACTGGTATTTTATTTACTACTTGATTTAAACGAATCCATACAGAGTCGTTTAATGAGTAGGATTTAAACTGAATGGAAATAGAGTCTAACTCTTTTTTATCTTTTACTTCAAAACGCTTAAACTTCTTTTTTATGTCTTCTATATCCAATCGGTTATCATCTAAATTAATATACCTAAATGTAATTAATTCTTCATTTAATTTAAAGGCTTCTTTATTTTTCTCATAATATGAAGCGGCTTCTTCTTTAGAAACTACAGTATCTAAGTTTTTATATACTAATGCTTCTAAATAGGCTTTACTGTAAAGGTCTATTTTATATTGTTCGACAAGCTTATCAAATTCTTTTTGCGTGTCTTCTTTTAGATTTAGTTCTGCACCACTTACTAATAATTGTTTTGTTGCCCAACGATTAATCATATCGTTTACAATAATGGTACTGTCTGCTTTTGTGTAATTTTCGGGTAAAACATCTAAAATGTCTTCCTCGTATAAAAAGTGTTCATTTACTCTGGCTACAGCATTTTCTTGTGTAGTTGGGGTAAAATACTCACAAGATGCTAGTAGTAGCAACAATAATATGTAAGGTATATTTTTAATAACTATTTAATTTTTAATGTTAGCTTTTACAGTTTTTAAAGTGTTTTTATTAATTGTAACATTGTATTTGTTAGCTAATTCTTTCACCCAATTTTCTTCTTTAAATGTTTGATAATCGCTAATGACCCTGCCTTTGGTTTCGTCGTAAGTTTTAATTTGTTTTGGTAATATCTCTTTAACTTTAACAACTATATAGGCATCGTTATGCTTATATATTTTTGATACTCCTTTTTTAAATTTAAACTTTTTAGGTAGTGCTTGATGGTTGGCCTCCATTTCGTCTTCTGTAAAGCTTACGTTTATTTTTTCTTCTGTATTTACAGCTTTCTTAATTTCGTCAATAGTTTTACCAGATTTTAAAAGTTTAGCAACCTTTTTTATATCTGCCTTTTTAGCTGATGATGCTACAATTCCATTTATACGCTCTTTAAAAAAGTAATTTTTTTTATGCGTGTTGTAGTATTCTTTTAATGCTATAGAATCTGTTGTTGCTGCATTCCATATTTCGGTTTCCATTAAATCGAATAATAGTAAGCCATCTCTATATTCTCCTAAAATTTGTGCATAATCTTCGTTGTCATGTTCTAAGTTATCTTCTTGATATCTTAACAATTCATAATCAAAATAACGCTTGTATACTGTGTTAATTACATTATCTACATTTTTTTCTGTAGAGCGTTGTCTTTGACTTTTTAATAAAAATTGGGCAAAATCGTTATTTGTTAATTGTCTATCTTGTATTTTTAGTAATGGTTTATCTGCTTCAAAATTTGTAGGCAAGCTCCATCTTCCACTTAAATAAGCATTATTAATAATACTTTTAAAATAGGCTATTCCAGATTTATTTTCCTCAATTGTGTATTTAGACTTTAATTTACTTATTCGCGAATCGTTAATAAGCTTTGATCTAGAATCTCTTTTTATTTTATTTTCTAAGAATCCTTTTACTTGTTTAAATGGCTCTCTTTCTTTTTTACTAATTAATTTTACTACATGCCATCCAAATTCGCTTTTAAAAGGTTTAGATACTTCTTTTTCTTTTAAGTTAAAAGCTACATCTTCAAAAATTTTAGAGCTTAATTCTCCACTTGAAAATGGTTTTAATGTTCCTCCCTTATTAGCTGAGCTTTTATCTTCTGAAAACTGTTTAGCCAAAGATTCGAAAGCTTCACCTTGTTCTATTCTTTTATATATTTCATTAATTTTAGTCTCGTCGTCTTTAATCATTATGTGGGCTACGGTAACTTGACCTCTAGATACTCTTCTATCTAAAACGGTTAAGACATGATATCCAAAACGGGTTCTAAAAGGTTTTGACACCTCTCCTACTTTTGTATTGAATGCAACGTTTTCGAAATTATAAACCATTTTAAAAGCAGAAAAATAGCCTAAATCCTCAGCGAAAATAGTTTTTCCGTTATGCACATCTCTTTGCACAGCTTTGTATCCCTCCTTTATTACACGGTCTCTTAATTTTACAATTTGATTGTATGCTTTTAGCGTATCTTCTGGAGTTGCATTTTCATCTAACCTAACTAGTATATGGCTAGCATCTACTTCATAGCCCATTCTATCATAAGCTTCTTCTACTAATGCATCGGTTACCTTAGTATCTGTTAAATAGTTTTTAGATAGTTGTTTTTTATAGCTATCAAACTCTCTTAGGTAATTATCTTTTTTATCTAGTCCTAAAGCTTTTGCTTCTTGAAGTTTTAATTTGTAATTAATGAAAAGTTTTAAGTACTCGTCTACATCTTTTTGCGATTCATCTTTTACCAGTTCTAGGTTTTTATTATAAACTCTAATAAACTCAGACGCATAAACAGGTGTGTCTTCTACAGTAAAAAGAATTTGTTTGTTATTACTTTGTGCTGTTAAAGATTGCACAAATACGACACTTAAAAAACATAATACAAATTTAATTTTCATAATCTTTTTTTTGTTTTTGCAATGGTTACAAAAATAGCAATATTAGCCTATAATACAAGTATATTACCTAACGTTACTAAAGTTTATTTAGTGTTCTAAATTGTTTTTTTAATTATAGCTAATTCTGTTCTTATTTGATTCCTTTCATTCTTAAAAATATATTCTTCATTTTTCTTTATTTTCACAGTGTTTTTCATCAAAAAAAACTACTTTAACGCCCGATTAATTAGATTATTTTATTTTTTTATAAATTACCCCAAATTATTTTATTAGATGAAGTATACTTCTGAAATAATCGTTAAAGTATCGCTTGATGACTTTATTAAAAAACTGGACAATCACGATAACATGAAACATTGGCAGCGTGGATTAACTAGTTACGAACACCTTTCTGGTAACCCTGGTAAGACAGGAGCAAAAATGCAATTAAATTACACGTTTGGAAAAAGAAAAATGTCTCTTACTGAAACTATTGTAGATATTAAATTGCCTCATAAAATGTATTTAAATTATGATGCTCCAGGTATGCATAATATTCAAAAAAACTCTTTTTCGGAAACAGCAGATGGGCATACCAAATGGGTTTCTAAGAGTGAATTTATTGCTACAAATTTTAAAATGAGAATGCTTACTTTATTAATGCCTAGTATATTTAAAAAGCAATCCATGAAATATTTAACTGATTTTAAAAATTTTGCCGAAAATGGCATATCTGTTCTAGATGCGTAAACTAAAATTAATATGGGATTTTCGTGGTCCTGATGCATTAAAAATAGCTGAGCATCACGAAATTCATTTAAAAGAATACATTGCTTTAGAGCAATTATCTATAAATATTACTGGTTTTGAAACCATAAATACTGCTCATGCTATTGCTTATATGGTTGTTAATGATGAGGAAATGAAACCTGTTAGAGATGCTTTAAAACCTCATAGAGGTCAATTATATTTAGAATAAATGATGAACTTATCTGTTAGACCTATACAACATAAAGATATAGATGCTTTAGCTAATTATTGGTTAAAATCTAGTGATGAGCACCTTATAAAAATGGGGGTGGATTTGTCTAAGCTTCCTAGTAGGGAAGATTTAGTTTCTATGTTAAATTCTCAATTAGATACGCCAATTGAAAACAAAAAGTCATTTGCACTTATTTGGCTACTTAATGGTACAGCAATTGGGCATTGTAATGTAAACCAGATAGAATTTAACAAACAAGCTTTTATGCATTTACATTTATGGGAACAGCAAACAAGGCACAAAGGGTTAGGTACACAATTAGTAAAATTGTCTATTCCTATATTTTTTAAAGCTTTGCATTTACAGCAATTATTTTGCGAACCTTATGCTTTAAATCCTGCTCCAAATAAAACATTAGAGCGTATTGGTTTTTCGTTTGTTAAGGAACATGTTTGTATTCCGGGGTATTTAAATTTTGAGCAACCTGTAAAACGTTGGGTTTTTAATAAAGAAAAATTAGCTCTTATTTAAACATTTTAAGAGTCCATACACATAAAAAAAAGCAGCAATTATAATTATAATTGCTGCTTTTTTCACTTTTAAAATTATCTATCTAGAATAATTAGGTGCTTCTTTTGTTATTGTTACATCATGTGGGTGACTTTCGTTTATTCCTGATGCTGTTATTTTTACAAAACGTCCTGTTGCTTTTAATGTTTCTACATCTTTTGCTCCACAGTAGCCCATTCCTGCACGTAAGCCTCCTATAAATTGGTGAATACTTTCAAATAATTCTCCTTTGTATGGTACTCGTCCTACAATACCTTCTGGTACCAGTTTTTTAATATCGTCCTCTACATCTTGGAAATAACGGTCTTTACTTCCTTTTTTCATAGCTTCTACAGACCCCATACCTCTATACGATTTAAACTTTCGCCCTTCGTATATAATAGTTTCTCCTGGAGATTCTTTAGTTCCTGCTAAAAGTGAGCCTAACATTACACAATCTGCTCCTGCTGCAATAGCTTTTGGAATATCTCCTGTATAACGAATTCCTCCATCTGCTATAACTGGTACTCCGCTTCCTTTTATTGCTGCTGCTACTTCTAGTACTGCTGAGAATTGAGGGAACCCTACTCCTGCAACTACACGTGTTGTACATATAGATCCTGGCCCAATTCCTACTTTTACTGCATCTGCTCCTGCTTCAACTAAGTATTTAGCTGCTTCTGCAGTTGCAATATTACCCACTACTACTTCTAATTCTGGAAATTGTTTCTTTATGTCTTTTAAAACGGCTACGACTCCTTTAGTATGCCCATGTGCAGTGTCTATTATTATAGCGTCTACTCCTGCTTTTACTAATGCAGAAGCTCTTTCTACTGCGTCTCCAGTTACTCCTATTGCTGCAGCAACTCTTAAACGTCCATAATTATCTTTATTTGCTATAGGCTTTTGTGTTACTTTAGTTATATCTCTAAATGTAATTAATCCTACTAGTTTATCACCTTCAACAATTAATAGTTTTTCTATTTTATTTTCTTGAAGAATTTTTTCGGCATCTTTTAAAGAGGTTCCTACTGGAGCTGTAACTAAATTTTCACTCGTCATCACCTCTACAATAGGTCTTTCGTTACGGTGCTCGAAACGTAAATCTCTATTGGTAACGATTCCTTTTAGTAAACCGTTTTCGTCTACTATTGGAATTCCTCCAATACTATGTTCTTTCATTTGCTGTTTTGCGTCCGATACTTTAGCTGTAAGTGGTAACGTTACAGGGTCTATAATCATTCCGCTTTCTGCACGTTTTACTTTACGTACTTTTTGAGCTTGCTGCTCTATCGTCATGTTTTTGTGTAGCACACCTATACCTCCTTCTCTTGCCATAGCAATTGCCATTGCACTTTCAGTAACTGTATCCATAGCTGCAGATACAATAGGTACATTGATAGTAATGTTTCGTGTAAATTTTGTTTGAATGTTTACTTCTCTGGGAAGTACTTCGGAAAAAGCTGGGACTAATAGGACATCGTCGTAAGTTAAACCTTCTCCTACTATTTTGTTTTCGTGTGCTGTCATTGCAATTAGAATTAATTGCAAGCAAATATACGTCTTTATTATTACTTATTTTGTTTATATAAACGAATTATTTTATATAATTTATAAATTAAAAATTAGTTTATCTTTTTCATTTTACAATATTCTCTAAGTGTGTAAAGCCCATAATTATAACGGTCTTCTGCTATAGAAATGTTTCCTTTAAATCTAATTGGTTTTGGTACTACTAAACTATACAGAAATTGCCCTTTAGCTATTCGACTAATTGTTTTTAAAGTTTTTTGGTCTACTGTACTGTATATTTTTTCTAACCAGCTATATTGTTCTTCATATAATATTGCTTTGTCCCATTTAAGTGCGTCGTCTCCTTTAAAAATAGTTTTTGAACTATTGATTTCTGACAGTTTTTTAAATGCATTTTTAAAAACGACAGCACTTCCTTCTACTGCATATATTTTTATCTTTTTTTTAGCGAATGCATTGTACGGAAAGACTTCTACTAAGTGAAGTTTTTTAGATATTAAATAAGCCATTGCTGGCCAAACTACTTCATGTCCTTTACTTTGTAACTTAAAATGCATCCAACGATAAAAGTCTCTTCGCTGTACAATATTCTCATATTCTTGATACAAATTATGTTTTAAATTGTACGTGTTTGCCTTTTGCCAAATTAAAGTATTATGCTTTCTATCGTATTTTAACCAATCGGATGCTGTTAAGGCTTTATTGTTTGTAGCTTTCTGATAGTTTCTTAAACTACTCCACTCTTTACCATGTATGGTATTAAAGAAACATAATAACAATAAAAGGACTATATATCTCATACAACTAAATAGGAATGTAGCATAAAAATACACAAATTAAATTATGATTTTTTATGGAGTCTATATATTGATAGAAACAAAAAAGCGACTCATTTAAATAAGTCGCTTTTAAGTCTATTTTATTTTTTTACTTATGCTGTTGCATTTTGTGGTGCCCATTGTGAGCATAACATTCCTGGAGCTGCTTTTTTAGGATTAGCACAGGTAGTACTTTCATAACGGACACAGGTTCCACAGTTTGGATCATTTTTTAAAGCTGCTTTCATTTCAAAACTATCACATGTATAGCTCCTACTCACTTTTACTCCATGAACTTTACACATTTTGTTGTCGCTTAAATTATCGCAATTAATGCAACTATTTCCAATTCTTATAGACATAACTTTTTCTTTTTAATTAATATTACTAAAGCTATGCATTATTAAATTTAGAACAAATACAAATAACTAATTTACAGCTGTTTATATTTAGACTGTTTTAAAATAATATGTTTTTTATATTATTTAACTTTTGGGCATCGTTTGCAGTTAGATTTTCCTTTTTTCTTATATTTTTTGCAACATTTTTTTTTCTTTCCTTCTCCACAAGAAAACATGCATGGAGTATTAAGCATCATTAAAGAAGGTTCTGAAATAATATTTGTTCTCATTATTTTTATTTATTCTAAATAAAAACAAATTTACAAAAAAAAAGATTTCAAAAAAGAAATCTTTAAAATATATGCAATAATAAATTAGCCTTTATCTTGCGAAGCTGCTATGTTATTTATATCTCTATCAAACAAATAGTGTCCAGATTTATCGCTTCCTATTATATTTAACTTATCTAATAGTGTTCTAGCCATAGCTTCCTCTTCTAGTTGTTCTGTAACATACCATTGCATAAAGTTATGTACATTATAGTCTTTGTGTTGTAAACATTCATATATAATATGATTGATTTGTTCTGTTACAAAAACTTCACTGTTTAAGAATTTCTCAAAAAGCTCGTTAAGCCCCTCAAATGATGATTTTGGTGCATCTAATTGCGGAATTATTACTTCTCCTCCACGTTCGTTAACAAACTTAACTAATTTAGTCATGTGTAATCGTTCTTCTTCAGATTGTTTATAGAAAAAATCTGAAACACCATTGTAGCCTTTTGCATCAGACCATGATGCCATTGCTAAGTATTGCATAGAAGCTTGAGCTTCATATTTTATTTGATTATTTAATAATTGTTCTATTGAAGTATTCATTGCTATTTAATTTTTTAACAAAGTTAATGAAGTTTTAAAGCTTACTGTAATATGCTTATAAATAAATTATTTAAGTTTTATTATTCAAAATTTAAAAGGTTTTTTGATTTAAACCCTATTGTGACATCTTTTTTTAATTTTGTTTTAGACTGAAAATGAATTAAAGTTCCATTTTCTAGTGCTGCTGTATTAAAATAGTATTTTCCAAGAAAAACACTTTGTTTTAGTATTACTGGTGTTATATATTTTGTTATTTTATTTACTATAATATGTTCTAATCTTAGTGCGTATTGCTTGTTATTATAATTATTATAATTAAAACAAGAAAGGTCTGTACTGCTTAATTTAATTACCGGACTAAATAAAGACGCCACATAAAAATTATTTGGTTTTTTATATAATTTTTTTGCTGTGCCGTATTGAACAATTTCTCCTTCTTTTAACACAACTATTTTATCTGCAATTGCTATTGCATCTTTCATATCATGTGTTACAAAAATTGTAGTTGTATTGGTTTGTTTTAAAATACTATGTATTTCATCTCTTAACTGCATTTTTAATATCACATCTAGATTACTAAATGGCTCATCTAATATTAACAGATTTGGCTTTAATGCCAAGGCTCGCGCCAAGGCTACACGTTGCTGTTGCCCTCCAGAGAGTTGATGCGGATATCTTTTTTTAAATTCCTGTAAACCTACTAGTTCTAATACGTATTGAATACGTTTTATTTTATCTTCATTTTTAGAAACGCCATATCCTATGTTTTCAAAAACTGTAAGATGAGGAAATAAAGCGTAGTCTTGAAAAACCATACCTATATTTCTTTCTTCTGGTGGAATAAACACCGAATCATTAGCAACAGTAATTCCGTTTAGTTCTATACTTCCTTCCTCTTGTATTTCTAATCCTGAAATAATTCTTGTTAATGTTGTTTTACCACTTCCACTTTCTCCAACTAATGCAATAATCTCACCTCTTTTAATAGATAAATTAATTGCATTGATAACTTTAAGTTTTCCTTTATTAAAGGTTTTAAAAAGCGATGTTATATTTAAAATGGTTTCCACTTTATTTTACGTTATTAAATAGCACTTTTGGCTGACCGTATTTATTAGTTTATATAAAATTATTTCTATATTCTTTGTAATAGCGTTACTTAACTTATTTATTTACTTTTTTAACTCCTTCCATTTAAAATAAGCCTGTTCAACAAAATTACGGGTAAAACTCCTGTTATTATAATGCATAATGATGGTAATGCCGCTTCCATTATAAGTTCGTCACTAGCATATTCGTATGCTTTTACTGCCAATGTATTAATATTATATGTTTTTAATATAAGAGTTAATGGTAATTCTTTCATAGTATCTACAAATACGAGAACAAAAGCACTAAATATGCCTGATTTTAATAAGGGGAAATCTATTTTGAAAAAACTTTTTATATTTCCTTTACCTAATAGTTTTGATGCTTCAGATAGTACATTTCCAATTTTTAAATGATTTGCTTCTATTGGGTTGTATGCTACTGCAAGAAACCTAATAATATACGCATATAGTAAAACAAAAATACTCCCATTTATAATAAGCCCAATATCTATATTTGCCAACTGCTTTAACGCTTTAAGTAACCATTTATCAAAAGCCAACGTAGGTATCATAACACCTATAGCAATTACTGCCCCAGGTATAGCATAACCTAATATGGCTATTCTAGAACTCTTTTTAAGACTTTCTATTCTATTCCATTTTGGTAAATAAAGAATTAGCAATGCAAATACTACGGTTAGTAAAGCGGTTAATAATGATAGCCCCAAACTTTGTAGTGCTATTGTAAAAAACGATACTGAGGCAACGGTTTTAAAGGTTAAAAAAGACCAGTAAATTAATTGTACGACTGGTAATACAAAGCCTGCAAAAATTGGAATACTAACTATAATGAAAAGTAAAGCTTTGTTTTTTTTAGATGTTTTAATTTTTGGTAATTTTATACTACTCTTGGTTGTTAATGCATAACTTTTGTTTCTGCGTTGATAGCGTTCTAGTATTATAATAATAAAAACTATAAGTAATAAAACAGCTGATAAATAAATGGCTGTAGCGGGTTCTTCTAATGCAAACCATGTTCTAAAAATTCCAGTAGTAAATGTACTAACGCCATAATACTTAGCTGCTCCATAATCGTTTAAAACTTCCATTAACACTAGCGTTAAACCTCCTATTATTGCTGGTCTAGCTACTGGTAATACTATTTTAAAAAAAGTAGTTCTTTCTCCTGCTCCTAAGGTTTTAGATGCTTCTATTAGTCTACCCGATTGATATAAAAAAACGGTTCTAGCACTAACATATACATAAGGAAACAAAGAGGTGCTTAATACTAATATTAACCCTAGAATATTAGTAATATTTATTTTCCAACCTGTCATTCCAAGAGGTCGTAAAATTAATTCTAGAGTTCCTCCATAATCAAAAAAACCAGCGTATGTATATGCCGTTATGTAAGAAGGTATTGCTAATGGTAATATAAGTAACCACTCTAAAGCTTTATGAAATGGCAATTTATAACGGCTTACTATCCATGCCGAGGAGACTCCAAACCATAGTGTTAAAAGTGTGCAACCTATAATTAACCATAAGGAGTTAAGTGAATACTCTAATAATACATTTTTCACAATATGATTCCATGTCTCTCCTGGACCAGAAAACAGATTAAAAAATATAGTGATTATGGGTAAAGCTATAAAAAGAACAATGGCCAATGTATAAATTGACCATTTATTAAAATCTCTTTTAAAATATGTTTTGTAACGTTCTTTCAATTTTATTTCCAGCCAGCTTCATCAAATAATATAACTGCCTTTTTATTGTTTTTTCCTAATATAGATAAGTTTAAGGCATCTTCTTTAAAAGTTCCCCAAGATTTTAGTAACTCTGAAGGCTCTACTGCTGGGTTAACTGGATATTCGTAATTTGCTTCTGCAAATACTTCTTGCGCTTCTTTGCTTGCTAAAAATTCTATAAATTTTATAGCGTTTGCTTTATTGGGTGCGTATTTTGCAACACCTGCGCCACTTATATTAATATGGGTTCCTCTGTCTTTTTGATTAGGAAAAAATAAACCAACGCCTTGTCCTGCTTTTACTTCTTCAGGGTTTTTAGATTTTAATAGTTTACCAATATAATAG
>NZ_JBSHNS010000446.1:0-12102 GCF_053601635.1 Pontimicrobium sp. MEBiC01747 | reverse complement strand
GAGTTGGACTTATTATATTTTATGATGATGTAAATATCAATTAATACAATATTAAAAGTCCAACTGCGAAGTTGGACTTTTAATATTGTATTAATTGATATTTACATCATCATAAAATATAATAAGTCCAACTCACCGTATAACGAGAAGTACATTGCTTATAATTTTTGATGACTAAATTCATTTTATTCTTTTTTTGATTCCCCAAAACTAAACAAAAAAAGTATTAAGTTGTATTTTTGAATAGAAAATATTTTAAAATTTCAAAAATAAAACCTTTTCCAGTATATAAAATCGCTATGTCATATGTCTGAAAATGAAATAATTACAATTAAATATTTAAAATCGCCCAAAGGTGCTTTTTTATTAGGTCATTTACCACAGTTTAATACCTATAATAAACATCAGGTGTTAGAGCGTTGGGTTGAGGAAAGTGGCGAATTGTTTAAAATTCATTTTGTAGGAAAAGAATTTGTAGTGTCCGCTAACCCCGATTTTAATAATAAAATGTTGAGATCTAGACCTGAGACTTTTAAACGATTTTCTAAAATAGATGAAGTTTTAAAAGAAATGGGAGTAGATGGGGTTTTTAATGCAGAAGGTGTAAACTGGAAACGCCAAAGAAAGCCAATAGCCGAAGCATTAAGTGTAAAAAATATAAAGTCCTTTTACCCTATTATATTAGAAAAAACAGAAACCTTATTAGATAAGTTTAAAGCATATTCTAAAACTAAAACGATAGTAAATGTGCAAAAGGAATTTATGGCGTTTACCATAGACATAACAACAGAGATTGCATTTGGACATAAGTTAGATACTATTAATAATAAATCGAATAGTTTTCAGAAGCATTTGGAAGTTATTTTTCCAATGATTAATGAGCGTGTTACAGCACCAATTCCTATTTGGCGGTATTTTAAAAGAAAAAAAGACAAGGCGTTGGATGAAGCTTTATACGCTATTGAAAAGGTAATCTATAAATTTATAGAAGAAGCCAAAGTTAGAATAGAAAACACTCCAAAACTAAAAGAGCAACCTTCTAATTTTTTAGAAGCCTTACTAGTAGAAAATAAAGACGCTAATTTTACTAAAGAAGAAATTTACGGAAACGTTTTTACTATATTATTGGCGGGAGAAGATACCACTTCTAATTCCTTATCATGGACTTTATTCTACTTAGCTCAGCATCCTGAAGTTGTTGCAAAAGTTAGAGTAGAAGCAGAGGCAGCATACAAAAATAAAGACGTACCAGATGCATACGACGTTGTAGAACAATTAAAATATGCTAACGCAGTGGTGCAAGAAGCTATGCGTTTAAAACCAACAACTCCGCAATTATATTTAGAAGCAAATACAGATACAGTAATAAATAATATTGCCATACCTAAAGGCACTAGTATAATTTTACAAAACAAAGTGGCGCAAACACAAGACGCTTATTTTTCTAACCCAAACACTTTTGAGCCAGAACGTTGGATGATTAATCGTTGTCCAATGCACGAAAACCACTCACCAAATACTATGAGAGCATTTGGAGGAGGTGCCAGATATTGTCCAGGAATGCACTTAGCAAAAACAGAAATGATAGTTTTAATTTCTACATTGTGTAAACATTTTAATTTTGAGTTAGAAGTAACACCAGAAGAAGTAAAAGAACGCTTTGAGTTTACAATGTATCCAGAACCTTTAAAAGTTACTTTTAAGCCTGTGTAATAATACTAATTAATAAAACCCTAATGAATGGGAATAAAAAACGTTATGAAAATAAAAACAATACTTTTCGTTTTACTTTTTAGTTCTTTGCTAAGCTGTGGGCAAGAAAAAACACCAATACAAGGAGAAACAGAGTTTCAGCGCACTATAAATGCAGAATATAAAGATGCCAGCAAGTCTCCATTAAAAGCTAAAGATTTAAAAACATTTAAAGGGTTAGACTTCTTTACATTCGATTCAACTTATGTCGTTACTGCAAAATTAAAATTAACACCAGATACCAAGTACTTTAATATGCGCACAACAACAAGTAGAGTCTCTCAAGAGCGCATATACGGTGTGTTATCTTTTAAGCTAAAAGGGAAGCCATTTCAATTAAATGTATACCAAGGTAAAGATTTAATGAAAACAGAGGGCTATGAAGACTATCTGTTTTTACCTTTTTTAGATGATACAAATGGCGAACTTACCTATGGAGGCGGACGTTATATAGATTTGCGTATCCCAGAAGGAGATACAATAATTATAGATTTCAATACAGCTTATAACCCTTACTGCGCATATAACAGTAAATATTCATGCCCGATAGTGCCAAGAGAAAATTATGTAGATATTGCTGTTGAGGCCGGAGTGAAAAAATTTAATAAACACTAGTAAAGGCTTATAATGGAGGTTTATACGTTACCAGACTATTTCCAAATTGAAAATGCTAGTACATTTAAGGTTTTCGATTACAAAACCACTGGAGAGTGTTTAAAACAAATGGTAGCATTAAAACAAAATACATTTAGTTTTTTAGTAGAAGGACATAAAGAGGTTTTTGCAGATAATACCTCGGTAGCTATTAAAAACTCAAGTTTTCTGTTAATGAAATCTGGACACTGTTTAATGACCGAAAAACTAGCCAATAGCATTACTAATTACAGAAGTATTTTATTTTTCTTTTCAGAAACATCAGTTTTAAAATTTATTCAGAAGCATAAAATAGTTAAACCTAAAAATGAAAATAAGTTTTCTGTTTACGCTTTTAAATATGACGAATTTTTAAAAACCTTTGTAAAAGGGCTAGTTAACATAAGCAAGCTAAAGCCAGAATTGCAAAACGCATTATTAGAACTGAAGTTTGAAGCGTTAATGCTGTATTTAAAAGAGATCAGAGGTGTTGACTTTTTATTCTCTTTATTAACAAATAACAATAGTAAACAACAACATTTTGTAGATATAGTAGAATCTAATAAACTAAATAAATTAAGTTTAAGCGAGTTGTCCTTTTTGGCCAACATGAGTGTGTCTACATTTAAGAGAGAATTTAAAAAACAGTTTAATGTATCGCCAATTAAGTGGTTTCAGGATAAACGATTAGAGCACGCTGCGTATTTATTACAAGATAAATCAAAAAGACCTTCAGATGTATTTGAAGATGCTGGGTACGAGAGTTTATCGAATTTTATACAAGCCTTTAAAACAAAGTTTAAAATAACTCCAAAACAATACCAATCTAATTTGACCTTTTAGCAATGCTTTTTGAGCTAAATTAGATATCCCTTTTTATAATTAGCAGCTAAATTTGTCGTCATAATTAAATCTATAAATTATGAAAAAATCAAGTTTTATTTTTGCAATGTTATTAGTAGTCTCAAGTATATTATATGCTCAAGATACATTTACGTTAACGAGTAAAAGTTTAGGAGGGCAAGCTACAATTAACGAAGAGTTTAATGGTTTTGGTTGTGTAGGCAAAAATCAATCGCCTCAATTATCATGGGCGAATGCTCCTAAGGGAACTAAAAGTTTTGCAGTAACTATGTACGATCCAGATGCACCTACAGGAAGTGGTTGGTGGCATTGGGTGGTATTCGATATCCCAAAAAACACAAATGAACTCGTTTCTAATGCAGGCAATGTAGCCCTTAATTTAATGCCAAAAGGAACCATACAAAGTATTACAGATTATGGTGCAAATGGCTATGGAGGGCCTTGTCCACCAGAAGGACACGGGTTACATAAATACATTATTACTGTATACGCATTAAAAACAGATAAGTTAGGGTTAGCGGCCAATACAAATCCAGCGGTTGTAGGTTATTATCTATGGAGTAATACATTGGCTAAAGCAACAATAGTGGCGTATTATAAACGAGAGAAAAAATAATTTTAATGTCCGTATCATAAAGTCTACCATCAACCTGAACTAGTTTCAGGCTCTCACCATAAAGCGTTTCAGTTTTTAGATGTTATGCGATGCAGAAACAAGTTATACATGCCGCCATAAACAGCATTATGATACAAAACGGACAATTAGAAAAATAATAAAAGAGACTGCTTAAACTAAAAACAGGTAAAGCGATTTAAAAAATCATATAGCTTTACCTGTTTTTATTTCGCTAAATATAAACCTAAGAAAACGGCTAAAAAACCAAGCACAATACTAGTAATAGCATAGATAGCGAAACTAGTAAAATCTCCAGATTTTAAAAACATAGCCTTTTCGTAAGCAAAACTAGAAAAGGTAGTAAAACCACCACAAAAACCGGTAGCAAGTAATAGTGTTTGGTTTTGGGATAAGGCATTGTTTTTTGCCGCC
The DNA here is from genome assembly GCF_053601635.1 of Pontimicrobium sp. MEBiC01747. Lineage (NCBI taxonomy): Bacteria > Pseudomonadati > Bacteroidota > Flavobacteriia > Flavobacteriales > Flavobacteriaceae > Pontimicrobium > Pontimicrobium sp. MEBiC01747. Next base: position 7,805 of record NZ_JBSHNS010000446.1, on the reverse strand, counting down.
AACCCTAGAATAATACCTATTAATAAACTCCCTATAATATTAGCCGCAAATGTGCCGTAAGGAATACCTGTTTCAGGACTATTTAATTGTTTTCCAATAATGTATCGTAATACACTACCAAAGCCTCCACCTATAAATACAAGTAGTAATTGTTTCATTTAGTCTTCAATAGGAATGTAAACCTCTGTTACCCAATTTGCAGGATTTGGAACAACCATTGGGTCGTTGGTATATATTTCAAAAGGCTTAATTTCGGTAGATTGTTTAATATTATTTTTCTTAATATGCTCCATGGCAGCCTCCCAAGCTTTAGGTAAATTAGTATAATTTCCGTTTAAAGTTACTTTTAATGCTTTTGTTTTTGGTGTATAGCCACATAGTACTTGACTTTCTTTTTCTACTTCAACCTTATTCCTTACAGGTATGGCATTACTCATAATAATATTACCATCCTTAGACGCAACATCATCATAAATGGTAAATGGCATTCCAGTAGAAATGATATTGTTTTTTGCCATGTAACCCATAATTTCTCTATATTGTTTGCTCATAATTTGGCTAATGTTGGCTCCAGTAGCAGCAGTAGTTTTATACATGTAAAAACCGCCGCCATATTCGGTAATACCATTTACAGTTATCTTATAAGCTTTCATACTGTTTATAACAATACTATCTAATTTTTCTAAACTACGCTCATACTCAGGTCCAATTCGTTTTTCCATACCACCCATAAAAGCAGTAAAAGCCTTAAAACCAAAAGGTAAGTCTTTTCCAGAAATATCCCATGTTACATCTGTAGAACCATCTGCATTTTGGTTAAAAGCCCACGAAACATCAGAGGGTGGAAATTCTGCATATTGCATTTCTTGTGTAATACTTTCATTAGCTTTTAAAGCTATTGTTTTCATGGTTCCTATACCATCTTCATCTTCCCATGAGTACGATCCTCCTATGCCTTTTGTTTGCTCTGCTAAAGTAATAGTCATATCTGGGGCTTTTTCGGCCCACGAAGACCATGCTTCCCAGTTTTTAAAGTCGCTAACATTATCGTAAATAACGGCAGCGGGAGCTTGTATGGTTCGTGTTCTAGAGACTTTAAATTCATTAGGTTGTACAGCAATAAAAATAGCTAGAGCAATAATTGCTATTAACAGTAAAAAGAAAATGTATTTTACAGCTTTCATGATTGGGAATATTAATAAAGTTTAATAGATTTATTTGGCTACTAGCTTCAAAGATAATGAAAATTTAAAGTTTGATAAATAATCTTATTTTTGTTACAAACTAAAATAAAGTATAATGATGAAACTAAAACCATTATTAGGAATTGCTTTAACGGCAACATTTCTATTGTCTTGTGGTAATGACGCAAAAAAAGCAGAAGATAAAAAAGAAGAGAAAACAGAAGCTATACAAGCAAAACCATTTAACTACAATGTAGAAGAGTTTGCAGATATAAAAATATTACGCTATCAAATTCCTGGGTGGGAAAAACTAACACTAAAAGAGCAAAAATTGTTGTATTATTTAACACAAGCAGGTTTAGCAGGTAGAGATATTATGTGGGATCAAAACTACAGGCATAATTTACAAATTAGACGTGCTTTAGAAAATGTTTATACTAATTACAAAGGCGATAGAACAACAAAATTATGGGGAGATTTTACAACCTATTTAAAGCGTGTATGGTTTTCTAATGGAATTCACCATCATTACTCTAACGATAAAATAAAGCCAGAGTTTACCATAAAGGAACTAAGTGGATTATTAAAGGAAACGAATACTGTAATAGATATTGATGCTTTTGAAGTTATTTTTAACGATAAAGATGCTAAAAAAGTAAATCAGGCCAAAGGAGTAGATAACGTAGCATTATCGGCTATAAACTTCTATGGATCTAATGTAACAAATAAGGATGTCGAGTCTTTTTATAAAAAAATGAAATCTCCTAACCCAGAGAAACCATTATCGTATGGACTTAACTCGCAACTAGTAAAAAAAGATGGTGTTTTAAAGGAGCGTGTGTATAAATCTGGTGGTTTATATGGTTCTGCAATAGACGAGATTATAAAATGGCTAGAGTTAGCTAAAGGCGTAGCAGAAAATGAAGCACAAGCTAATGCATTAGGTTTATTAATTAAATATTACCAAACAGGAGACTTACAAACATGGGATGATTATAATGTAGCATGGACAGCAGCAACCGAGGGTAATATAGATTATATAAACAGTTTTATAGAAGTTTATAACGATCCGTTAGGGTACAGAGGATCTTATGAAACGATTGTGCAAATTAAGGATTTCGATATGTCTCAGAAAATGGCTGTGCTATCTGAAAATGCACAATGGTTTGAAGATAATTCGCCATTAATGGACGAGCACAAAAAGAAGAATGTAGTTGGGGTAACATATAAAGTGGTAAATGTAGCAGGAGAAGCAGGAGATGCCTCGCCAAGTACGCCAATAGGTGTGAATTTACCAAACGCTAACTGGATTCGTGCAGCAGTAGGAAGTAAATCGGTATCCTTAGGAAACATTATTCATGCATACAATAATGCAGGAAGTACAGGACGCTTAAAAGAGTTTGTACATGATGAAGAAGAGTTAAAACTTGAAGAAGAGTTTGGGCAATTAGCAGATAAATTGCACACAGCATTACATGAAGTTATTGGGCATGCCTCTGGACAATTAAATCCAGGTGTTGGAGAAACAAAAGAAACACTTAAAAATTATGCTTCTACTTTAGAAGAAGGACGTGCAGATTTAGTAGGGTTATACTATTTATACGATTCTAAATTACAAGATTTAGGTTTAGTAAAAGACTGGAAAAAAGTGGGAATGGCTGCTTACGATGGCTATATCCGTAATGGATTAATGACACAATTAATTAGGTTAAACTTAGGGGATGAAGTAGAAGAAGCACATATGCGTAACAGACAATGGGTAAGTGCTTGGGTTTTTGAAAAAGGACAAGCAGATAACGTTATAGAAAAAGTAACTAGAGACGGAAAAACCTACTTTAATATAAACGATTACGATAAATTGCATGAGTTATTCGGGCAATTACTACGCGAAACACAACGTATAAAGTCGGAAGGCGATTATAAAGCAGTAGAAGCTTTAGTAGAAGGTTATGGCGTAAAAGTAGACCAAAAGATACACGCAGAAGTTTTAGAACGTAACAAGCAGTTTCCATCACCACCATATAGTGGTTTTGTAAACCCTGTATTAGTACCAGAAACAAATGAAGCAGGTGAGATTACTAAAATTAGAGTAACACAGCCAGAAACATTCGATAGCCAAATGTTATATTACAGTAGATTATATAACTTCTTACCAGAAAAAAATTAATGTAAAATATATTTTGTACTTAAAAGCCTTAATCTTTTACTGGATTAAGGCTTTTTGTTTTTTAATTTAATTACTAGAAGCAAAAGGGTTTCTGTCTAATCTAAAAGCAATAGAAATAAAAGGATTAACTCTTATATAGTCTGTGTGTAATTGTTCGAATGTTAAATTCTCATTTATAATATCATTCTCTGAATAATTTGAAGATAATCTTTGTTGGTTATGAAAAGCTAAACCAGCAGTAATCGTAATGTTTTCATTATAAATTAAAGAACCACCAGCAAAAACAGATAAGCTAGTTTTAAAATCATAACCAATACCACCAGAAAACCCAGCTTTCCAATTTTTCCATTTATCTATATGATTATTGCTAACCCATGAGAACATTAATGTTGGGTAATAAATAAAGTTTTCTTTATTATTACTTTCAGTTATTGTAAAAGTATTGTCATCGTTTGCATCAGAAAAATAGGTGTTGTTGTTAGTTAGATAAACAAAGTTAAAACCAAAAGTACTACGCCATTCTCCTCTTTTTTCTGTTCTGTATGTGTAAGTGAATGTATTGGGCGTTCCTCCGCCAATAGGTGTCTCTACAATAGTTATTTTTAATTCTTGACCTCGTTTTAAGGTGAAATCTCCTATTCTATGAGTACTTGCTAATGCTGCTTTAGCTACGTCTTGCCCTTTAAATACTAACTCTGAAATGTTTGAGTTTTTCTTTTCGGCCGTTACATTATATTTAGATGTAGAAACAACGTTAATCATATTGTAGACTTGATTACCTGTTTTTACTGTTATTATTTTTGTTGAAATATTAGATGAGACATCGATGTCTTGTTGTGCCATTATTGTTGAATAACATAAGAATAATAATAGAGATGAAATTGTTTTCATAATTTGCTATGGTTTAGTTAATCAAAACTAACCATTGACTTAAAATAAAAACATACCCAATACTAGGTAAATGTATACTTCTTTTCTAGCGCATAACGTAGCAATTCACCTTTTCCTTTCAACCCTAAAATGCGAACCATGTTTTTTCTATGGGTGTCTACAGTATGTACACCAATAAAGAGTTGTTCTGCAATTTCGCGTGAGGTTTTACCTTGAGCAATTAAGCCTAGAATTTGAGTTTGACGTTTGGTTAGTACCCCTTTTTTTGAAGATTTAGCAGAAGCTTGTAAGGCATTAGTATCTATATTGGCATCATAATAGGTTTCGCCACGTTTTACAGCTTCTATAGCCGCTTTTACTTCGGTTAACGATGAGTTTTTTAATAAATAACCCGAAGCACCAGCAGCTAACATTTGTTCAACAGCATCGTTTTGATCGAACATCGTAAAGGCTAATACTTTTATTTCTGGAAATTCTTTTTTTATGTGTTGGGTTGCTGTAATACCATCCATTTTTGGCATTCTAATATCGGTAATGACAATGTTAGGGCGTTTTAAACGTACAATGTCTAATAGCTCTTCTCCATTATTTGCAGTTCCTACAATAGAGAAGCCTTCTTCGTATTCTAAAAGTAATTTAATACCATCTATTAACGATTGATGGTCTTCTGCAATGGCTAGTCGTATCATAATGGAATGTCTATTATTATGGTAGTACCTTGGTTAATTTGCGATTCTATTTTAAGTTCGCCTTCTAAATGCTCTACACGTTTTTCAATACTATGTAAGCCCATACCATTACTTTTAATCACTTTGTTAGCATTAAACCCCTTGCCGTTATCTTCTATCATAATATTTAAACTGTTTTCGTGGTTGGTTAAACTAATAGTCGCATGAGTAGCTTCGGCATGTTTTATAATATTGGTAGTAAGTTCTTGTATTATTCTAAAAATACTGAGTTCTAAACTGTTTTCTAATCGGCTTTCTAAACCAAAATCTGTAACTTCTATGTCAATGACACTAGCAGAAGACACGTTACGTGCCATATTTTTAACCGCCTTCAATAACCCTTGTTTAGCAATAACTCCAGAGTTTTTAGCATGGGCAATGGAGCGTATTTTATTATAAGCTTGGTCAAGAAGATTATTGGTTTTATCGAATAAATCTGGTGTTTGTTGCTCTTGTAGAGTGTTAAACTGTAACTTTATTGTAGCCATTAAACCGCCTAAATCGTCATGTAAATCGTTAGCAATACGTTGGCGCTCTTTTTCTTGACCTTCTATCATAGCATTTATATTATTGATTTCTTGGTCTTTTAATAAAGTTGCTACTTTTTGTTTTTCGAGTGCTTTGTCTTGCTCTGCTAATTTTTGTTTCTTTTTGGTGTTTTTTTGGATTAGGAAAAGTATAACACCACTTATTAACCCTAATAAAACTAGAAAAGAAGAAACAGCAATTATACGATTACTGTTTTGTTTAGTATTGGCCACTGAAAGCTCTAGGTTTAGGATTCTGTTTTTATCCTTTTCTGAGTTGTATTTTGCTTGTATTAGTTTTAAGTTTTTGTCTCTTTCATAAATATTCAAGCTATCTTTATAAATATTATATAATTCTAAATAATAATAAGAAGAGTCTTGTTTTTTTAAAGTTTTATAGATATCATATAAATCTCTATAAACATTATTTTTTATATGGAATTTTCTAGAAGGAGGAATGGTGTCTCGTAAAATCTTAAGTAGCCATTTTTTTGCATTTTTTAAATCGTCTTTATAAAGATATGTTCTAGACATATTGTAATTATAAGTAGCTTTAAATAGTTTATTGTTTTTAGTAGGATTTGTTCTCTTTCCAAGAGAATAATAAAATTGTGCAGAATCTTGATTTTTAAGATATTCTGCAAATATTATCCCTTTATTAAAATATGCATTACTTAATATTATACTATCCTCGTTTTTTTTAGAATATTTAATAGCTTCGTTAAAATGATTAGTAGCTAATAAAGGCTGTTTCTTATAATGAAAATGCTTACCCAAAACGTTATGATAGCTACTAGAAAAATAATTATTTTTTAAAGAGTCATTAATTTTTGTGTAAGCGTAAATCCATTCTTTTGTTGCGTTATTTTTATTGTTTTCACTATACAGTAGTAATATCCTTTGATAAAGTAAATCTATATAATATGCATCTTTAATACTATAAAGTCTTTTTTTAGCTAGAAAGTAATTCTCTAAAGCTTCATCATAGTTTTTATTTACATCATAATTATAACCCTTCCATAGATAATATTGAAATAATTGTTTCGATGTTGTTGTATCTCCTATCAATTTGTTGGCCTTGTCAAGCCAGTATTCACATGAGTCTTTTTTAAAAGATTTGGAATATATTTTGGCTAGAAAAATTGAATAGTCTATGTTTTTTACATTTTTATTATATCCATCTAATATTAATAATTTAGCCTCTTCATACTTGTTACTTTTTAACAAGAGTTCAGCATTATCTAAAATAATATTATCCTGTTGTGGATAAACAGGATAATTGAAAAATAATATTAAAAATATTAGTAAATGTTTTAACACAATAATGATTGTTTATTCACCCCCTCCAGTAGGAGGTATTGTACAACTATCTACAGTTCTGTTGTTAGAAATAAATCCTTCAAGTACATGATAAGGAGATAATAAATCGGATGTATAACCTTCGTTATTGTTCACAGGGACTTCTTCTGGCCTTTGATTTATTGTTCTATCCCCAAAAGGAACATTGTCTAAATTAGTTCCCATATCTGATGAAGAATTAACTAGAATAGTTTTATGTCTTATTAATTTGAAATCTTTTAAATCCAAATTATCCATAACGATACTTAAAAACTTGATAGAAGTATTAATTAAATCAGGATTTACTTCATATCTTATATAGTAGTAAAGATTTAGGATTTTAGGATTATCTTCTGTTCTTTTAAATACATGAAGAGTTGCCTCATATTTTTTTGTGTTTAATGGAATAATTATAGATAATTTACTTGAACTTGATAATTCAGGTATGCATATTGCAGATTCTGGTAATGCATTGAAATGGAAATGATTATTCATAAATTTATGTGAATTAGTTAATAGCTCAAAATTCAACAAAAAAGCAAAGTAGAGATATACCCAATACTAGGTATATTTACTAAAATGTTGAAATTTCTGATAGAAAGTTAAGAAAAAACCTTGTTTAAAAACAAAAAGACTATTTAAAAATTAATTTTATAGCAACGATAAAACCAATAAAAGCTAAAAAAGCTAAAAGTACCCAAAGAACCCCTTTATAGTTTTGTTTGTGGAGTTTTAAATCTTTTCTATAAGTATAAGCAATGATTATAATAAAAGCAATAGCAAATAAAACGGCAAAAACTAATTGTCCTGTAGAAAACATATACTTATTTTTAGAATCTAAATCATGTGCTAAATTTTTAGCGCCACAAAAATAAGTATAATATGCCTAATGCCATAATTTTTGGAGCCACATCTGGAATAGGAAAACAATTAATACAGTACCTTGTAAAAGAGGGCTATACAATAGCTA
>NZ_JBSHNS010000445.1:0-31839 GCF_053601635.1 Pontimicrobium sp. MEBiC01747 | reverse complement strand
CACTAGCACTGGGCAGTTCCCTTTTGCTACTGTATTAAGTTGTATTGATTCTCGTGTCTCATCAGAACTTATTTTCGATCAAGGTATAGGCGATTTATTTAGTATACGTATCGCTGGAAACTTTGTTAACGAAGATATTTTAGGAAGCATGGAGTTTGCTTGCAAATTAGCAGGAACAAAATTAGTTGTTGTTTTAGGACACACAGCTTGTGGCGCTGTAAAAGGTGCGTGTGACCATGCTAGATTAGGAAACCTAACAGCTTTAATAAACAAAATTGAACCAGCTGTAGAAGCTGTTACAGAACCTAAAGACGAGTCTTTAAGAAACTCAAAAAACATTGATTTTGTTAATGAAGTAGCAAAGAAAAATGTATTGATGACTATAGATAACATTCGCTCTTCTAGTTCGGTTTTAGCCGAAATGGAAAATAATGGAGAAATCAAAATTATTGGAGGAATGTACGACATTAAAACAGGAGATGTAAACTTCTTTTAATTTGTAAATAACATATCAATTTTTAAGTGTAATTGATTTATAAAAATTAAGCCCTATAAGACAAACTTATAGGGCTTTTTTACCTCCATTTTTTCGTTTCATTACAAGAGTCTTATTATTAAATTATATTTTTATGAAACCCACAACAATGAAAAACATGAAATTTACAGAGACAATAGAAATTAAATGCACTCCTGAGTTTGCTTTTAATTACACTCAAGATTATAATAAAAGATTAACTTGGGATACTTTTCTAAAACAAGCAGATTTAATAGAAGGAGCCTCAGAAGCTAACAAAGGCGTTAAAGCATACTGTGTTGCTAAAAATGGATTAGCAATGACTACAGAATATATTACCTTTAACAAACCCAAAGCAACAGCCATTAAAATGATTAAGGGCCCATTTATGTTTAAAACCTTCTTAGGGTCGTGGTCATTTAAAAGCTTGCAAACTAACTTAACAGAAGTTATTTTTCTATATTCATTTAAACTTCAATTTCCATTTAATCTTTTTAAAAGATTTATTAAAAATCATTTAAGAACTAACGTAAAACAGAGGCTTTTTGATCTTAAAACTAATATTGAATCTGAAACGCATTTAACTAGCAGCCTATAGTTTTTTATTATTTAAAAATTACAACATTAAGTTTTAAAAACAATTTAATAAAAAAGCAGAGCCTTCAAAGTCAATTAAACCTCACAAAATTATTATACTATAAGTCTTATAATTTTCATAGCCTCTAAAACATGCAATAACCAAGGATCCATTTTTATTTGTCTCTGGCTTTTTAGGTAATTCCCAATAGCATCTTTAACAATAGGGAAATTTTCTATACATGCTATTAATTTTAGAAAATCTATACTAGGAATTTGATTACTTAAAAAAGTTATTTTTTGATCTATAGCGTCATTACTTATCTTTAAATAACAGATTGGAGTAATAGTGAATTTTTTAATCTCTTTTACTAACAACGTTCGCTCATACCAAAATGGTTTATAGATCCATCTTTTTTCTTGCCTATAATACGCCTCACGTTTAATAAGATAATCCTTGTATTGTTGTTTAATATCACTCTCGTAAACTTGAAGTGCATTTGTATTACCTTTAATAAAATTAAACAGAGCTTTAGCTGCCGTTTGCCCCATTTTAAAACCCTTAATAATCCCCGCAGAAGATAACGGATCAAAACTTTGAGCCGCATCACCTACTTTTAACCACCCTTCTCCATAAATCTGAGACGCAATTTGGGAATGTGCAGATTGTATATATACACCATCTGGCACTTGTTTCAAATTTAATCTAGCTTTAGTATGAATACTATCATTAAGTTGTTCTTTCCAAAACTCTGAATGAGAAACTCCAGACGTTGTTAAAATTTTAGGATCTGTCATAAAGGTACTAACTGTTTCACCTGTCGCAACCTCTACAGTATACCACCATCCATTAGAGGTAGACTCTACAAGCAAGTGACTTTTACACACTTTCCCAACTTGCTTATTTATTAAATGTTTTGTAACACCAACTAAAGTATCTTTTTTCTTCTTTTTTTGCTCAACAACACCAAAATTAAACTTACTTGTTCTACCACTTGCGTCAATAACAAAATCTACCTCTATATTCTCTTTATTAAAAAATAATGTCCAATTTGTTTCATTCTTTATAATTTTTAAAACTCTACTTTCTAAAAAAACTGTTACCCCTATCATCTCACAATGCTTAAGTAGCGCATTATCAAAATTAGGTCTAGACAAAATATAACTCTCTCCAAAAGGATTAAAAATAGATTCGTTATGGTGTATTTCTGTATTTCCCCATGCATTTTGCACTTCGGTACATGGAATACTATAATTGTTTAAAATAGTTTCAGGAATATTTAGTTTTTTTAACTCATGGAATGCTTCGGCTGCTAAATGCTCTCCTACTGTAATTTGATTAGACTTACTAGCATTAAGCAATACAACTTTAAAACCATATAGTTTTAACTTAATTGCCGCTGCAATTCCAGCAGGGCCTCCACCGATAATTCCTATTGAAAGAGAAGAGATACTTTTAGTTTTTAAGTTTCAATTCAAACGTACAAAATATACTATTCTTAACCATCCGTAGAAGTACGAAAAACCAAAAACAGGTATTTATACGCTAACCAGTCTTTTTATAAAACTCTAATTTTAAGTACTTAAAACCTAACCAATACCATAAAAAATGAAAAAATCATTATTAATTCAAAAAACATTCCCCATTAAACAGCTCTTTTTAGTAGCCCTTATAGGCATATTACTATTGTCTTTTAATAGTTGTTTATCTGGAGAAAAAAAGGGAACTAAAAACGAGGGCGAAAGCGAACCTCAACCAGAAATAGGGTCTATTGAACTTGTAAACGAAAATAGCACTACCAATAATTTTTTTGGTGCAAACGCTGCTCAAGTACCACATGACGTTCCAACTATAGCCGATAGCACTCAAGTTGCACTATCAACTTTTGCTTGGCAAGAGTTTATTGCATTAAACTGGCCCTCTACATATAATACAACTTCTCATGAGAGAGGAAAACCAGATCTTACAAAATCTATAGCAGATTTCTTATCTCCACCTAGCACAGGACAATTAGTCTGGCAAACCTATAAACACAGAGTAGAAATGTATCCTAGAGACACAACTAAGTTTGTTAATACTTTTGATAGCGCTCCTCAATATTTTTATGATTTAGAAAGTGGTCAAAAATCCATTCTTGGTTTAAACTCAACAAAACCTTTAAGTACAATAACAACTATATTTAACAATCTAGATGAAACGTCCGAGATTAATTTATGTACGCTTTTTGTAGAAGGCGACTCTCTAGCTCCTGGAGCCAGCAAATATAAAAACCCTGATACTGCTAGTGGATTACCTGGAGCTCCTAGAAGAATGATTTATGAAGCTAAAGGAAATCGAGACATGTTTGATTATGTTAAAAACTATAAATTATATGATAGTCTTACTAGAGTAACAAAAATTAAAAACACAGAAAAAGCCATTAAAAATGATGGTAAAGGAGCTGTATACCCTAATAAAAATGCAGATTCCACCCTAATTGTATTTCCTTTTGGAGATAATAACGGAGTAGAAGGATCCATTGAAGTAAAAGCGACATGGAGACAATTAACTTTAAAAGAATACAACAGTAAAAGATACCTAACAGCTCCTATTATTTATTACAGAAATGTACCAAAAAACGGAAAATCTGTGGCATACTACGACATTGTTCCTGGAGAACCAACTTACGACACAAACAATACATTAAAAACACTTCCTTATGGTCTCGTTGGATTACATATTATACATAAAACTAAAACATTTCCAAGTTATGTTTTTGCCACTTTTGAGCAAGTTGATAATTTAAGCACAACTGTAGAACCATTAAATACATTATTCTTTTACAATAGAAATAATGATTTAAATACAAATAAACAATATGTGTTTGATAGATCTAAGCCCATTTTAGAGGGCACTAAACAAGTAAACGCAGAAGTACATAAACAAATAAGAGCATTAGCTCCAAATTCTGTATGGCAATATTATAAGCTTATTGGTGTACAAGGACATCCACAAAACAACGCTAATACAACAGATTATTTTTTATCGAATATTGTAACAGAAACTAACCAGACACTTAGAAATTTTGCAGGAACTTTAAATAACAATACAGGATTACCAGACCTAACAGCAATTAATTTATATCAAGGAAAAAAAGTTTTTGTTCAAGGAGGCTGTAAAGGCTGTCATGGAAATGCACAAGATGCAGATTTTAGTTTCATTACTAAAAATGCGCCTTTTGATGGCGAACCAGATTTTATTAATCAACCATTAATAGAAGACCCTGAAGGTAACTAAACAATCATTTTTCAATTAAAAAAACTAAAACTATGTCATTAGATACAATAGCATATATAAAAGTATTTCCAGGAATAGGTACGGCAAGAGTAGGTAATAGCCCAGATTATTTTATTGGACCAGAATTTCCAGGAGACATTCCTAATTTAAACAAAAATTACAAGGACGATAATGGGCTTTTAAAACCACAAGCTGCTAAATTTAGAGTGTACGGTTATGATGCCGAAGACAATATAGTAACAGAAATTACACATGATCCAGACAATGGTATTTCATTAGAATGGGATGTACACATGAGAAACTTAAAAGCTGCAAACTATGCTTTTCAAGGAAAATTTGGATTTAATCCAGACCAATATAGAAACCCAGGAGTAACACCAAATGCTCCAGGTACAGATCCAAACTCTAGAACAAGTTTAATTATTGATCCAGGAGCAAAATCAATTTCAGGAATTACCCAACAAGGCGCAAGTGCAATTCAGTTAGATGGTGGTAAAATTTTCTCGGGCATTGGGTCTGCAGAAATTCCTTCTAGCCTATTTAATAAAGGGGAAGAAGGCACAACAACTGTTACATATACAGAAAAAGAGGTTAGCTTAGGAAGGTTAGAAACAGATGATTTCGGTAGGCTAATTGTTGTTGGAGGCAAGGGAGATGCTGGTTGCTTGGTAGAGCCTCCTATTATTTTACAAAAAGGCTCTGGGAATCTATATGTACAATTAGGCGAAGCACAACCCGCAACACCTTCTACTGGGCCTTTTCCAGATGCATTTTACACAAATACTATCCATTTACCATTATCAAGCGAAGTACAACAGATTTTACTAGCTGGAAAACAAGATGGATCAGGAGACGTATATGTTGACGATAAAGTACTTATAAAAGTCAATGGCACTATAATCTATTCTCACGATTTTAGTAATGGAAATAGTGGTAAAATAACACCTTTAGCTCCTATAGATATTACAGAAAACATAAAACCTTACCTAGGAAACGATGTAAGTATTACTATTGAGTATGTCGATTTATATCCTGGTTCTAAAGGCGCCTCTGAGTTTTGGTTAGTATATACAAATATAGACCCAACATCCAATGGAAACTCATATTTTAATAACCCAGGATGGTATGATGATACTTCGGGAGGAAGCATTAATGCAAAAGTGACTATTAATGGTATGGTTTTTAATACAGGGAACGATCCTAAAAAAAGAGGTTGGATAGCTGTATCCCCTCCAAAGTATGTACCATCAATGAACAATGTGGTCTCATTATTAGACTTGCAATTAGATATGTTTCCAGAAGTAGACCCAACATCTGGAACTTTAAATTTTGCTATATTAGATTCTAATGGTTACCCTAATATAGCCACAGGTAGTTCTACATTAAATTTCGCACCGCTTTCTGGAGTAAATACTATTGGTAAAAGCGCACCATCTATAGCAAGTTTTCAAGAAAAAGATTACTTAGCCTATACAGGAAATAATGGCAATAACTTATTAGCGGTTTCTAATGATGGTGGTACGACATGGACAGAAAATCAAATAGGTACAAACACCACATCGCACGCACCTTCTATTTGTGTATTTAACGACTTATTAATTTATGTAGTAGTAGGAGACAGCGGCCATTTAAACATAGGCACTTCTACAGATGGAAGCAGCTTTACATTTCAACAAGCAAAAGCTTCTGAAGGTTCTACTCCTTTATTAGCATCATCTAGCCCAAGCGCAGCTGCATATAATGGAAGTTTATACATTGCTTATACTGGTCAAGATAACGGATTAGTAATTGCGCAACTTGGTGCTATAGACGAAGGAAAATATACTTACACTGGCTTCCCTGAAAAAAGTTTAGCGCATGTGGCCCCATCTATAGGAGTCTTTTTTGGAGAGCTATATTATGCCTACACAGGAACCGACAACAAGTGTTATATAGGCTCGTATAACAATTATTCTCCAGCGCCAACACCTCCAGTAATCAAGTTTAAGTTTACACAAGTTGGCGGCTCACAAACCACAACATTAGCTCCTGCAATATCTGGATCGCATGGAAAATTATATTATGCATTAATTGGAACAGATGCTAATGTATATGTCGCTGTAGGGAAACCTGGTTTTACAGATTTAAGTTTTGTAAAACAGAGCAATGTTACAACGCATTGTGCTCCAGCAGTTGCAAACTTTAGCAATTTAACTTTTTATAGAGATATCTACCCTATTCTAAAAACAGTAACAGATTATGCCTGGGTAAATGAACCTGCTTTTATAGGGCATGCACCAGGTAGTCTAGGAGACCTTTTACTAGACAAATATATTAACCAGTCTGGACCAGATGAAACCAGCAGTGCACATAGAACCTTTGTATTCCGTGTTATTAGGCCTGCAGAACAATTAACACCTCTTGTTCCTCCACCTCCAAAAGCTATACCTGCAGGTGCAATACCAGATGGAGGAGTACAATCTGGAAGGTTAATGCCACACTTGTTCGGAGAAGGAGGCTCTACTTCAGAAAATACGTTTAACAAAACTAACTTCCCGAACCAATGGCTAAGTTTAACACCTCATCAATTATGGAAAATTCAGGAATGGGTTAATGGCAACTTCAAAATGGGGACTAAACCTTCTTTAACACCAAGCACCAAAACGTTTAGTTCTATTCCTTTAAAAGATCAACCTGCTGCCTTAAACTTTAGCGCTTTAGAGCCTACTGTTGGTGGCGGATTCCACCCAGGTATTGAATTAACTTACAATATGAAAGAGCCGGGATATTTCGTAGAAGCTTTTCGTTTTGCAGATAATATTACAGATGATGAAGGAAATATCATTCAAGCCATTACACCTGGCTCTGTGTCTGGCTATATGTCCATTCCATGGCAAGGTGATTTCTGGTCTTGTAATATTTCGTGGTGGGCAGCTATGAGACCAGACATAGTGGTAACTTTAGATAAAAAATACGATCCTCCAAAATTAAACAAAACACCATGGTTTAGAGGGCTAGCTGTAGGCATCCCACCAAATGCTGATAATATTCCAGATTATGAAGGCGGATATGAGCATATGGTACGTTATTGGTCTCACTTTGGCTTTGTAGTTCCAACAATAGATCCAACTACTGGCCAGCCAGATACAGATTTAGGCATGTTTGTTATGGGAGAAACAGAAAGAGCTGCTTGCTTAGACGATGCAGACGCGCCTTGTACACCGGTTAATCCTGCTGAACCTGTTCATTTAGGAATTGCGCAACCTGCAAGGCCTTCTAACCCTAACTTACCGCATACATTTTATACTAAATCGTTTAACATTATAATTCCTGCTGCTAACAGTGTTATACTTAGTAGTAATGTAGATGGAACTGGTAATACTTTTGTAGATGACAAATGCGTAATTTCTATTAATGGAAATCTAGTATTTTCTCATGATTACAGTAATGGAAATAGTGGTAGAATAACGCCTATTTCTCCACAAGATATTACAGATAGTGTTAAACCATATACAGGTAAGATAGTTACTATTACTATTGAATATATAGATCTATACCAAGGTTCTAACAGCGCATCAGATTTTTGGTTAACCTATAAATAGAAATTAAATAATTAAAAGTAAAAGCTGTATTATAAACTCAAGTAATCTTGATTTGTAAATACAGCTTTTTATTTTTTTGCTCTCCAAATAGTCTAAGTTCAAACTTTTTATTGCAAGCTTTGAAGTTAATTAACATAATAATCACTGTTAGACTATTTATAATCATCCTATGTATTTTCTGTCAATTTTTATAATATCCATAATAATACCAAACAACAAAAACGCTTTATCTTAACATCCATGCACTTTATCGATTATTTAAATAATACAATTCAACGCACTCCTTGAAACGCATCATTTATTTTTAGTTTTGTCATCAATTTAAAATAAAAATGAAAAGGCTAATTATATTATTGTTATTGTTTTTTTGCGTGTCTAAAATGATTGCTCAAGTAGGTATAGGAACTACAAATCCACAAGCTCAATTAGATGTTACAGGTGGTAATGTAAGATTCTCAGATTATGGTTCTGGGACTTATCTTCAAAATGAGGCATATATTCTCGGTGTAGATAACGACGGGGATATTGTAGAAGTAGAGACTAATTCAAGTGGATTACAATATTATACATGGAATACAGCAAATGTAAGCACACCAGATGTATCTAACGTTAAAAACTTAGGAGTTTCAACCAGTTCTGGGTTATGGACAAGTAATCTAGATGATACAGCAAGAGCTTCTTTAGCCCCTGATTCGAATGGATATATTATACGCTTTATAGGTACATTAAAAGTTAACAATACAGGACTTTTTAATTTTAGCGCAACATCTGATGATGGAAGCAGAATTTATATAGATGATGTCCTTGTTCTAGAAAATTGGTTTCAACAATCACCTACAACTCGTACAGGAAATATTTTCTTAGCTAAAGGAGAACATAAAATAGAGTTTTTCTATTATGAAAACTCAGGAGGTGATTTCATGAGTTTTCAATGGGGAGCTAATCCTGATGGGTACACTGTTGGAAGTGTTATAGATTCATCACAGTTTATTATTAAATGATGTAATTATTTTTCTAATATAAAAGGGATTGCTTCGCCATCCCCAAAGCTCAGCTTTGAAAATAAAAAATACACACTAACAAATTCAAGCAAGCTTGATTTGTGTCGTATGCATTTTCTATTCATTCGTGACCGCGAAGGGATTCGAACCCCCAACCCTCAGAGCCGAAATCTGATATTCTATCCAGTTGAACTACGCAGCCATAAATTCCTGCATAGGCAGGAATCTCTCATTATTTTTAAATGCTAAGCTAATTTAGCTTTTACAATGGTAGATATGGTTTTACCATCTGCTTTACCAGCTAACTGTCCATTAACTATACCCATAACTTTCCCCATATCTTTCATACCTTCTGCTCCTATTTTTACTATAGTTTCTTCTACCACTTTTGTAATCTCTTCCTCGCTCATAGCTTCTGGTAAAAACTGTGCAATAACCTCAGCTTCTGCCAATTCTGGCTTTGCTAAGTCTTCACGTCCTTGCTCTAAAAATACTGCAGCACTATCTTTACGTTGTTTTACTTGTTTTTGAAGAATTTTAAGCTCTTGTGCTTCTGTTAATTCTTCTTGTGCTCCACTTTCTGTTTTTGCTAATAATATAGCAGATTTAACAGCTCTTAAAGCTGTTAATGCTGTTTGATCTTTTGCTTTCATTGCTGCTTTTAACGCAGTCATTAGATCTTGTTGTAAACCCATTTTAAATAATTTAGATTACGAAGATAAAGAAAAACCCGAAAAGCTTATATAGGCTTTTCGGGTTCATTTTATTTAATTTGTTGTTCTTTTATAAACTTGTTCTTGATACAATTCCTCGTACCATAGAAGTTAAATTAAACTAACATTAAATCAACTCTTAATCTACGTTATCGTGCAAAAAAGAATTATTGTTACGTAATTGTATTTCGTCATTATCATCTACTCCTAAACTTGTTCTAGAGGCATTAATTTCTGAAGAGTGTTGTGCTTCTTCTAAATTTAACCCTTGTCTTTTATAAGCAGGAATCTTTTCAATATCATCTATTTTAGAGTTATTGAATTTATGATTAAACGTTTTCATTTTCTTTCTACGTGTATCTGCTCTTTCTTTTAAAATATCAGATATAGAACTATTCATAGGATCTAAATCGCCATTTGTAGTCGAAACTTCTTTTTCTTCTAAGACATCTTCTTCAACCACTTTCTTTTCAAAAACAACATCTATTTCTTCTATTGCTTTCGGTTCTTCTACAACGGCTTCTTTTTTAGAATTCATTGCAGAGTCTACTTCTACATAATCGTCTAATTCTAAAGTGTGACGTATTTCTCCTGTTTCAGAAATTTCAGCAACTGGTTTTACTTCTTCGGCATCTTTAACTTCTATGTTTTTAATCTCGCTTGTTAAATCATGAACAATAGTTTCTTCTACTACTTCTTCTACCGAAGGTTCACTTAAAGGCATATCGAACGTTAACGTTATTTGCTGCTCGTTTTCTTCTTCTATTTCAGAAGGTTTTACTGCTTCTACCTGTGGTGCTGTAGATGTAATTACAAAATCGTCTTCGTCTGTAAAATTAGCAACAACTTCTTCATATACTACATCTATATTTTTAATAACTTCTGATGTAGGTATTATCCCCAACTCTTCAAAAGTTACTGCTTTTTGCTTATTTACTTGATCCATTTCAAACTTACTAAGCGCATCTTCTGGCTGTGCCTCTACATCTAAAGTATGTTTTACTATTGGTGGCGCCACTTTTTTAGGCTGTTGCTCCTCTTTAGGTTCTGGTGGTGTTACTACTGCTTCCTTAGTTGTACTTAAGTTTTGTGCTATAGTTTGCTCATCTTCTAATGCATGAATTACTTTTTTAGTTTCTGTATTAGAGATTTCATCTTGTTGTTCTATATTAAATCCTGTTGCAATTATAGTTACGGCGATAGATTCTTCTAAAGATTCGTCTTCTCCAACCCCCATTATTATGTTTGCTCCATGGCCTGCTTCGTTTTGTATATGGTCGTTGATTTCTCCTATTTCATCAATAGTAATTTCTTGCGATCCAGACACTATAAGTAATAGTACATTTTTAGCTCCTGTAATTTTATTATCGTTTAATAAAGGAGAATCTAATGCTTTAGTAATGGCTTCGTGTGCACGATTTTGACCTGCTGCTGTAGACGACCCCATAATGGCTGTTCCACTATTGCTTAATACTGTTTTAGCATCACGTAAATCTATGTTTTGTGTATAGTGGTGTGTTATTACTTCTGCTATACCTCTAGATGCCGTAGATAATACTTCGTCTGCTTTAGAGAACCCTGCTTTAAAGCCTAAATTACCATATACTTCTCGTAATTTATTGTTGTTTATTACTATTAGCGAATCTACTTCTGCTCTTAGTTTTTCTATTCCTTTTTGGGCTTGTTCGTTACGCATTTTTCCTTCAAACTGAAACGGCATTGTTACAATACCTACAGTAAGAATTTCTAATTCTCTTGCCATTTTAGCTATAATAGGCGCTGCTCCTGTTCCGGTTCCGCCACCCATTCCTGCTGTAATAAACACCATTTTGGTATTGGCTCCCAGCATGTTTTTTATTTCTTCGTAACTTTCTACTGCCGACTGCTCGCCTACATCTGGGTTTGCTCCTGCCCCTAATCCTTCGGTTAAGTTAACTCCTAACTGAATTTTATTTGGCACCCCACTATTTTGTAGTGCTTGCGCATCTGTATTACAGATTACGAAGTCTACTCCTTTTATGCCTTGTTGAAACATGTGGTTAATAGCGTTACTACCACCGCCTCCAACACCAATAACTTTAATGACATTTGACTGGTTCTTTGGTAAATCAAATGAAATGCTTTCGAATTCTTTGTTGCTCATAAATTCTTCTTTACTGGATCTATTCTTTTTTTATTCTTTATTATAATTTCTATTCCGCGTTATCTAAAAAATCTTTAACGCGTTCTGTTAAGGCATCTAAAAATGATCGTTTTTGTTTTTTAGGCGCTTCAACTACTGGTTCGTCTTCTATGTGGTCTTCTATTACTTCTGGTTCGTTTTCTACTGGAGCTTCTTCTACAATTGTTTCTGCTTTTTGACGCTCTTGTCGTTTTAAACCATCCATCACTAAACCTACTGCTGTTGCAAATAACGGACTTGTTATTGTATCATCGCTATTGCCTGCTAAGTGTTCGTTTGGATACCCAATACGTGTATCCATACCTGTTATGTATTCTACTAATTGCTTTAGGTGTTTTAACTGGCTTCCGCCTCCTGTTAATACAATTCCTGCTATTAATTTCTTTTTTTGTTCTTCGTGTCCGTAGTTTTTAATTTCTACATATACTTGCTCTATAATCTCCACAACTCTTGCATGGATAATTTTAGATAAATTTTTAAGCGTTATCTCTTTTGGGTCACGCCCTCTTAGTCCTGGTATTGAGACTATTTCGTTGTCTTTATTTTCTCCTGGCCATGCAGAACCAAACTTAATTTTTAGTAGTTCAGCTTGCTTTTCTATAATAGAACAACCTTCTTTTATATCTTCTGTAATAACGTTTCCTCCAAAAGGGATTACTGCCGTATGGCGAATAATACCATCTCTAAAAATAGCTAAATCTGTTGTTCCTCCCCCTATATCTATTAAAGCAACTCCTGCTTCTTTTTCTTCTTGACTTAATACTGCATTTGCAGATGCTAAAGGTTCTAGTGTAATACCTTCTAAATCTAACCCTGCACTTTTTACACAACGGCCAATGTTTCTAATTGACGATACTTGCCCAACAACAACATGAAAGTTTGCTTCTAAACGTCCGCCATACATCCCTATTGGTTCTTTTATTTCTCCTTGCCCATCTATTTTATATTCTTGTGGCAAGACATGAATAATTTCTTCTCCTGGTAACATTACTAATTTATGCACCTGGTTTATTAAACGTTCTATATCATCATCATCTATAACAGTTTCAGAGTTTGGCCTTGTTATATAATCACTATGCTGTAAACTACGTATATGTTGCCCAGCGATACCTACGGTTACGGCTTCTATTTTTGTTGCTGCTGCAGCTTCTGCTTCTTGAATGGCTAATTGAATAGATTGTATAGTTTGTGTAATATTATTTACTACACCACGATGCACACCTAAGCTTTTAGACTTACCTATGCCTAAAATCTCGACTTTATTATATTCATTTTTACGACCAATCATAGCCACAATTTTTGTGGTTCCTATGTCTAATCCAACTGCTATATTATGCTCCATAACTTATACTTTGGTACATACAACTTGGTTTTCAAATTGCAAATTTACTTTGCTATACTTGTTTAGCATTTTATCTTTAATTGCTTTTTGATAAAATGCTTTTAGGTTATTAATTTTTTTGTCTAAATGTTTAAGCTGCCCCAATTGTACCTTAAATTTACATTGACGCAATTTTAAATAAATAGAATTATTTGGATTCTGATGAATCTCGACAACGTTTGTTTTCAAGAATTTATCATTATATATTTTATTAGCAATTGTAAATACATTTGCTAATTCTTTTTTATTTATTTCGCCAGTAACTAATGGCACACGTTCTGTATAATTTTTAGACAACGGCATAAAACCTCCTTGACTATCAATATAATACGACTGAGCACTACTTACTCTTGCTATAGGTCTCTTTTGTTTAATTCTTGCTGAAAATGCACCATTTACTCCTACAAACACTTCAGCAGATTCTATCATTGGGTTAGCGTTTAGGGACGCCTCTAGAATATTCAAATCTAAAGTTTCTTTGCGCACACTCGTAGCACTTGTTTGATTTTGTATTAACAATTTACTAACAGCCTCATGCGTAATAAAAAGATTTTGTTCTCCTAAAAATTCTATGACTGGTTTAGAGACTTTTCTACTGTTATTTTTTACTGTTGCAAATGCATATAAAAACACCGTTACAACACATAACCCAATCATTTTTATGTGGTTCCAGTTAACTTTCATTTAACAATGCTTTTTTAATTTGTTTTACTTCTGCTCCTATATCTCCTGCTCCAATAGTTAATATTATTCTTGCTTTACTGTCTTTTATTTTGGCTACAATTTCTGACTTTTCTATAAGCTCTTTTTTAGGGTTATTAATTTGTTGTAATAACCAATGAGATGTTACACCTTCTATTGGCAATTCTCTTGCTGGATAAATATCTAACAACAAAACTTCATCAAATTGCGATAAGCTTTTTGCAAAGCCACTGGCAAAATCTCTTGTTCTAGAGAATAAATGTGGCTGAAATATTGCCAACACTTCATCTTCTGGATACATTTCTCTAACTGCTTGGTGTACTGCATTAATTTCTTCTGGATGATGTGCATAATCATCTATGTATACCAAAGCATCACTTTTAATTTGATAGGTAAATCTACGCTTAACGCCTTTGTAAGTTGCTAAAGCTTCAACAAGCTGTTGGTGGGGCGCACCGTATTCTACAGCCATCGCTAAGGCTATTAATGCATTCGACAAATTGTGTCTACCTGGTAGGTTAAATTGCACTTGTTTTAGTACTGTTTTTGGTGTTTTCACATCAAATATATAAGTACCGTTTTGTATTGTTATATTTTGAACTGAATAATCAGAATTATCTTCTATACCGTATGTTATACCATCTATTGGCAATCCGTTTCTAACAAATAATTTGCCATTTGGCTTCAACTTTTTCGAAAAATCCTCGAATGTTTTAGTTAACGTTGATGCGTCTCCATATATATCTAAATGATCTGCATCCATAGATGTTATGCATGCTAAATCTGGAGACAATGTTAAAAACGAACGATCAAACTCGTCTGCTTCTACAACACTAACTTCTGCACCATTTTGTATTAAATTAGAGTTATAATTTTCACTTATCCCGCCCAAAAATGCGGTTAAAGGAACTTTACATTCGTATAATAAGTGTCCTAAAATACTTGTGGTCGTGGTTTTACCATGCGTTCCTGCTACTGCCAAACAGAATGTGTTTTTAGTAATTGCTCCTAAAATTTCTGAACGTTTTAATACTGCATAGCCATTGTTTCTAAAATAGGCTAGTTCCTTGTGGTCTTTAGGTATCGCAGGCGTATAGACAACTAACGTGGTTTCTGGATTTAAAAAACGCATTCCTACGTTTGCTATAGAATCTTTATAATGAACTGCAATATCCAAATCTTCTAATGCGTCTGTTATCTCCGTTTGCGTTTTATCGTAACCAGCCACATTCTTGTCATTAGCTTTAAAGTAGCGTGCAATAGCGCTCATACCTATACCTCCAATGCCTACAAAATAGATGTTATGTATATTATTTAAGTTCATATTGTTTTCTGCAAAGGCAAAACTCTTTTTATTATTTACTGTTTATATAAAGTTCGTGTATTCTAGTAAAATTTATATTTCAAAATAATTCTCGATACAATTTTCGTTCCTTAAAATCACTCGAACTGACGTTAATTTTTATTTTCAAAAGGGTCTTTAACTGTACTCAGACTAATCTTTTAGTTTTTTTCAATTTTATATTCGATTTCAATTTTAACTTCTATTATTTCTTATTCAGAAGTTTTTCAACCTCGTCTGCTATTTCTTTTGTTGCATTTATTAATGCTAGTTTTTTAATATTTTCTCCAAGTTGTTCTTGTCGTTCTGTAGAGGCTATTAATTGCGAAAACTTATTTTTAAAATCAACTTCTAAGTCTTCTTGAGCAATTAATATTGCCGCATCCTTCTCTACAACTGCTTTTGCATTTTTTGTTTGATGGTCTTCTGCCACATAAGGAGATGGCACAAAAACAACTGGTTTACCTACAATACACAATTCTGAAACCGAACCTGCTCCTGCTCTAGATATAATAAAATCTGCCGCTGCATAAGCACAATTCATTTTATTAATAAAGGCATGTACTTGTACGTGTTTGGTATTATTATATATTTTATACTGTTCGTAATACAGTTTTCCGCATTGCCAGATAATTTGCAGGTTTTGCATTTGCAAAAAATCTAATTCTCTTTCCAATAACTCATTTATAGCTTTAGCTCCTAAACTCCCTCCTAATACTAAAAGCGTTTGTTTGCCTTCAACCAAATTAAATTCTGATACAGCTTCTTCCTTAGAGCTATTTATGCTTAACAAATCTTGCCTTACTGGGTTTCCTGTTTTTATAATTTTATCTTTAGGAAAAAAGCGCTCTAGACCATCGTAAGCTACACAGATTTTCTTTGCTTTTTTAGCTAATAATTTATTAGTAATTCCTGGATACGAGTTTTGTTCTTGTATTAGTGTTGGTATTCCTTTTGATGCTGCCACTTGTAATAATGGCCCACTTGCAAAACCTCCTGTTCCTATAACGACATCTGGCTTAAACTCATTAACTATTTTTCGAGCATTCCATAGGCTATTTATAAGCTTAAATGGAAACATTAAATTATCTGCTGTTAACTTTCTTTGTATCCCCGTTATCCATAGCCCTTTTATACTGTAACCTGCTTGTGGCACTTTTTCCATCTCCATTCTGTCTTTGGCTCCTACAAATAAAAAGGATGCGTCTGGAAAACGTAATTTTAATTCGTTAGCTATTGCTATTGCAGGATAGATATGTCCTCCTGTTCCTCCTCCAGAGAGTATGATTTTATATGTTTTCTCTTTTTTACTCACTTTTATACAGTTTCCGATAAAACTTCTAACGGATTTATTTCTTCCTCTTCTTCTTTATGTTCTTGTTCTTTTATTTCTTCTCGTTTAGAGCTCACACTTAGTATTATTCCTATAGCTAAACAGGTCATCCAAATAGAGGTTCCTCCACTACTTATTAATGGCAGTGTTTGCCCTGTAACAGGAAATAACTCTACTGCTACCGCCATATTTATCATGGCTTGAAACACTATGGGTAGACCGACACCTAATACTAACAGTTTACCAAACATCGTGTCTGATTTTTGAGAGACAATAACTATACGAAATAACAACCACATGTATAACACCATTAATAGCAATCCTCCAAGAAGTCCATATTCTTCAACAATTATGGCGAAGATAAAATCTGAAGATGATTGCGGTAAAAAGTTTTTTTGTGTGCTTTTCCCTGGGCCAACTCCTGTTAATTGTCCAGAGGCTATTGCTATTTTAGCTTTTTCTATCTGATAATCTGCTTCAGTGTCTTCTCCATTAGCAAAATTTTCAATTCTACTTATCCATGTATCTACTCTATTTGGCATTGCATCTGGAAATGCTTTTGCTACTAAAATAAATAGAATTAATCCTAAAATTCCAGAACCAATTATAACTCCTAAATACCGAATAGGATAACCGCCTAAAAACACCAACAATACTACCATTAAAAAGATAATTGCTGTAGTTGAAAAATTAGAGGGTAAAATTAATGCTAGTATAATAAAAACTGGTGCCCAAAGCGGTAAAAGCGATTCTTTAAACGTAATTTTTTTATCTTTTATTTTAGACATATATCTCGCCACATACACCATTAACACTACCGCTGCTAATGTAGACGTTTGGAAAGACATCCCTACTATTGGAATCCTAATCCAACGACTAGCATTTGCTCCTGCAATTGTTGTTCCTTGCATTATTGTTAGCACCAACAGTACAAATACTATTGGTATCATAATCATAGACAAGCCTCTAAAATAACGATAGGGCACTTTATGTACTCCATACATAATAGTAAAGCCTAAAAATAAGTGCATAAAGTGTTTTACAAAAAACGAAAAGGTATTAGTGTTGTTTCCTACATACGCCAAATTACTTGCAGCACTATAAACAGGCAAAAATGAGAATATTGCTAGCAATGCAGCAATAGCCCATATTAACCTATCTCCTTTTATATTTTTAAATAATTGTTGCATTATTAATCACTCTTTAGAGTGTTATTTTTCTACTATTTTATTTTTTATGTTCCCTTGTGGATTCCTGCTTTCGCAGGAATAACAATTGTTTCACTTTAACTTCATCAATCGTAAATCTTAAATCTACAATCGTAATTCGTTACAGGTTTCTTACAGCATCTTTAAATTGTCGTCCTCTGTCTTCGTAATTCTCGAACAAATCGAAGCTTGCGCATGCTGGTGATAATAATACATTGTCTCCTGCTTCTGCTATTTTATATGCAATTTTTACTGCTTCTTTCATAAACTGTGTTTCAACAATAACATCTACCATGCCTCCAAAGTTTTCTATAAGCTTTTCATTGTCTATGCCCAAACAAATGATTGCTTTTACTTTTTCGTTTACAAAAGAGAATAGCTCTGTATAATCGTTTCCTTTATCTGTTCCCCCAACAATCCAAACCGTTGGTGCTTCCATACTTTCTAAAGCATAGTATGTTGCATTAACGTTAGTTGCTTTAGAATCGTTTATGTATTGTACTTTATTTATTTTAAGCACTTGTTCTAAACGGTGTTCTACACCATGAAAGTTTTCTAAGCTTTCACGTATAGTTTGCTTTCTTATTTTTAATAAATGCGATACTGTTGATGCAGCCATTGCATTTTTAATATTGTGCTTTCCTTCTAAAGCTAAGTTTTTTGTTGGCATAATTATAGTGTTGTTATTTATTGTTGTTATTATATTTTCGTCTTTTAAATACGCTCCGTTTTCTACTGTTTTTGTTAATGAGAATGGTAATAATGTCGACTGAACAGCATTATTTTCTAACCAATTAACAATAACTTCATCATCTGCATCATATATTAAATAGTCTTCTTTTGTTTGATTTAATGCTATTCTAAATTTAGAATTGATGTAATTTTCAAACTTATACTCGTAGCGATCTAAATGATCTGGTGTTATATTTGTTAATACGGCAATATTTGGTTTAAAATCTACTATTCCATCTAATTGAAAGCTGCTAATTTCTAATACATAATTTTCAAAATCTTTTTCTAAAACTTGTTTAGCAAAACTATCTCCTATGTTCCCAGCTAATCCTACATTTAATTCTTGTTTTAAGACATGATGTGTTAACGATGCTGTTGTTGTTTTACCATTACTTCCTGTTATTCCAACTATGGTTGCATTGGTATATTTTGAAGCAAATTCTATTTCAGAAATAACTGGAACTCCTTTTTCTACTAGCTTTTTTACTAAAGCAACTTTATCTGGTATTCCAGGGCTTTTCATTACAACATCTGCATTTAGAATTTTAGCTTCTGTATGCTTCTCTTCTTCCCATTCAATGATATTATTTATAAGAACGTTTTTGTACTTTTCTTTTATTTTTCCTTTATCTGAAACAAACACATCATAGCCTTTGGCCTGACCTAAAAGCGCAGTACCTACTCCGCTTTCTCCTCCTCCTAATATGACTAGTTTAGATTTACGATTCATGGATTTACGATTTACGATTGCGTAACGTTTTAATGGACGCTACTACTATTGATAATAATTCGTTTCCTTCAACATATAATCTTTTAATTTCGCCATGTTCTTTATTACTCACTTCTTTCATTCTTGAATCGTATATCGTAATTCTGTTTATCTTAATTTCAAGGTTACTATTGAAAGTATTGCCAGAAATATACCGACAATCCAAAATCGTGTTACTATTTTACTTTCATGGTATCCTGATTTTTGATAATGATGATGCAATGGCGACATTTTAAAAATACGCCGTCCTTCTCCATATTTTTTTCTAGTGTATTTAAACCAGCTGACTTGCATGATTACCGACAAGGATTCTGCAAAGAAAATTCCGCATAGTAATGGTATTAGCAACTCTTTTCTAACTGCTATGGCTATTACTGCTATAATTCCTCCTATGGTTAAACTTCCTGTATCTCCCATAAATACTTGTGCTGGATAGGTGTTATACCACAAAAACCCAATAAGCGCACCAATAAACGCGGCTATAAAGACTACTAATTCTCCAAGCCGGGGAATAAACATGACGTTGAGATAATCTGAAAACACAATATTGCCTGAAATAAAGGCAAAGGCTGCCAATACAAATACTATTATTGCCGAACTTCCTGCGGCCAATCCATCTATTCCATCTGTTAAATTAGCTCCATTTGAGACTGCTGTAATTATAAAAATAACTATTGGAATAAATAATATCCATGCATATTTTGCGTAATCATCGCCTAACCACGTTACTAAATTTGAGTAATCGAATTCGTTATCTTTTACAAAAGGAATAGTTGTTTTAAGGGACTGCTCTTCTGGGTAGAATTCTCGCTTTGAGTTTTGCGTTATTAACTCTGTTTCATATACTGGATTAACTTTTTCTTGCCTTATTGTTACACCTGGATGGAAATACATAATTGCCCCTACAAATATTCCTAATCCTACTTGACCTAGTACTTTAAATTTACCACTTAATCCTGCTTTATCTTTTTTAAATACTTTTATATAATCGTCTGTAAAGCCAACTAAGCCCATCCATATTGTGGTTACAATTAGCATAATAACATAGATATTATCTAATTTTGCGAGTAATAATACAGGAATTAGGGTAGAAAAAATGATTATTAAACCTCCCATTGTAGGGGTTCCTGCTTTTTCTACTTGCCCTTCTAAACCTAAGTCTCTAACAGATTCTCCTACTTGCTTTTTTTGCAATAGTCTTATTATTTTTTTACCAAATATTGTAGAAAACAATAACGACAGAATGATAGCCAAAGCGGCTCTAAATGTGATAAATTGAAACACACTTGCTCCTGTTAACTGGTATTGTTTTTCTAAATATTCGAATAAGTAGTATAACATATTATTATTTTTCTAGTTGGTTTAAAAGTGTTTCTACTGTTTTGTAATCATCAAAATCGAAACGCTCTCCTTTTATTTCTTGGTAGGTTTCATGTCCTTTTCCTGCTATTAAAATAATATCTCCTGACTGCGCCATTTGACATGCTGTTTTAATAGCTTGTTTTCTATCGGTTATAGATAGTACTTTTTTAAAGTGCTGTGGTTCTACTCCTTTTTCTATGTCTTCTATTATAGTTTCTGGCTGTTCGCTTCTTGGATTATCGCTTGTAAAGATTACCTTAGTACTTAAAACCGATGCTATATGCCCCATTTTTGGGCGCTTTGTTGCATCTCTATCTCCTCCACAACCTACAACTGTAATTAACTCTTCGTTTTTAGTACGTATACTGTTTATAGTTTCTAATACATTTTTAAGTGCATCTGGTGTGTGCGCATAATCTACTATTGCTGTTATTTTTTGTTTAGAGATTAGGTATTGAAAACGTCCGCTTACACTTTCTAATTCACTTATTAACCTTAAAATTTCCTGCTTTTCAAGTCCAAGCAATTCGGCAGTAGCAAAAATAGCTAGTACATTATAGGCATTAAAGTTCCCTATTAGTCTTGTCCAGACCTCACTATCATTCAGTTTTAACAGTAAGCCTCCAAATTGATTTTCTAAAATCTGTGCTTTATAATCTGCATAGCTTTTAAGTGCATATTTATATTGTTTTGCTTTTGTGTTTTGAAGCATGATTGCTCCATTTTTATCATCAGCATTGGTTAATGCAAAGGCATTTTTACTTAAGTTATCGAAAAATGATTTTTTAACGTCTCTGTATTCTGCAAATGTGTCGTGATAGTCTAAATGGTCATGTGTTAGGTTTGTAAAAACCCCTCCTTCAAAATGCAAACCTTCGGTTCTTTTTTGATGGATTCCATGAGAGCTTACTTCCATAAAACAAAACTCAACACCTTCATCATTCATTTCTTTTAAATAACGATTTATGGTTAATGAGTCTGGAGTGGTATGGGTTGCTTTATAATCTATATCATCAACTTTTATAACCACAGTAGATAACAAACCAACTTTATACCCTGCACTTTTAAATAATTGGTATAATAGTGTTGCTATTGTTGTTTTACCGTTGGTTCCTGTAACGCCTACTAATTTTAGGTTTTCTGAAGGATTCCCATAATAGTTAGATGCCATTACGGCTAATGCTACACTCGAGTTTTCTACTTCTAAATAGGTAATTCCTTGTTCTTTTGTTTCTGGTAATTTCTCGCAAACAACAACGGTTGCTCCTTGTGTTATAGCTTTTTCTATATATTGATGTCCATCTGTAGTACTTCCTTTAATAGCAACAAACACATCATTCTTTTCTATTGCTCTAGAATTAAACTGAATAGCATTTACTTGCACATTAGTACTTCCTACTACGGCATTAATACTTACTTTATATAATATGTCTTTTAAAGAATTCACGATACTTCTAAAACAATGGTTTGGTTTTTCTTTACTTTTTGTCCTTTAGGAATAGATTGCGTTTTTACTGTTCCAGTCCCTTTTGTTTTTACCTTTAGCCCCATATTTTCACATAATGCAACCGCATCCATTAATGGCAATCCTGTTACGCTAGGCATAATGGTTAAATAGGTATTGGATACATCGTAATAGTTTTGGTATTCTTTTTCTACTGAAGTGTTTTGCACTTCTAAAGATTCTACTTCATCTATTATTGGTGTATCTGTAAATATTTTTTGTGCTATTTTTTTAAATACTGGACCTGACACATCTGCTCCATATATTCCTTTTTTAGCACTTGGTTTATGAATAACTACAATGCAGGAATACTTGGGGCTTTCTACTGGAAAGTATCCAGCGAAAGAAGAAATGTATTTTTTATTTTTATTCCATTCTTCAAAATTGCTGTAATCGGTTCTAGCAGTTCCTGTTTTTCCTGCCATAGAGAAATATTTAGAATACAACTTTCTTCCTGTTCCTTTTATCACAACATTTTCAAGCATTTTCTGCGCTGCTTTTATCGTTTCTTTAGAACAGATTTGACGATTTATCACTTCTTTTTCAAACGTTTCTATCTCTTCATCTAAATCTTTTACCTGCTTAATAAAATGCGGTTTTACCATTTCTCCATCGTTAGCTACTGCATTATAAAATGTTAAGGTTTGTAATGGCGTCATTTTTAAATTATACCCATACGCCATAGATGGCAATGCATTTTTACTCCAGTTATCATCTCCTGGTCTTGGTATATTTGGTTTTCCTTCTCCTACTATAGGTAAATCCAGTACTTCGTTAAGTCCCCATGAGTCTAGCCTTTTAATAAACTTCATAGGCTTCTTAGAATAGTGTTCGTCTACTATAGTAGCCAAACCTATGTTTGAAGATAACTCGAATGTTCTTGCCGCTGAAACCTTTCCATGACCTCGCGTATCTGTTATTGTTCTCCCATAGAATCGTTTAGCTCCATTTCCTGTGTTTATTACGGTAGCGGTATCTATTACTTTATCTTCTAACGCCGCCATAATTGCCATGAGTTTGAAGGTAGATCCTGGCTCGTGAGATTCTCCTACGGCATAGTTTAGTTTTTCGTAATAGTTTCCTTTAGAGGTTCTTCCTAAGTTAGAGATTGCTCTTATTTCTCCTGTTTTTACTTCCATTACTACTACAGAACCGTGTTCTGCTTCATAAATCTCCAACTGTTCTAATAAGGCATGATGTGCTATATCTTGTATGTTTACATCTATGGTTGTATATACATCGTACCCGTCTTGAGGTTCTATTTCGTTTGCATCTCTAATAGGCTTCCATTGTCCTTTTCCTATTTTTTGTTTTAATCTACTTCCATTTTTCCCTCGTAAATATTTTAATCCAAAGGCTCCATCTATTCCTGGCCGTGTTACATTGCCGTTATCATCTATACGCTCGTAACCTATGGTACGTTGGGCAATGCCTCCCATAGGGTGTTCTCTTTTGGTATTTTGCTCTACTATTAGTCCCCCTTTATATGCCCCAAGGTTTAACATTGGAAAGTTACGTATGCGAATATAGTCTGAGTAGCCAATGTCTCTGGCTAACAGGTAATATCTATTTTTATTTGCTCTCGCCTTTCTAAGTGCTTTCTGGTAATAGCTAGATTTTTTGCCTTTGTATTTTGCTAAAGAATCGCTTAGTGGTTTTATATATTTCTCGAATGTTTTTTGGGATGGCGTTAATGCGTCTATACGTATATCGTATTTTGGTATTGATGTTGCCAATAAATTACCATTTATAGAATATACATTTCCTCTATTTGCAGGTATGTCTACTCTATCTACAGTTCTTTTTTCCGCTAATTCTCTGTATTTATCTCCGTTTATATACTGAATACTTAAAAGTTTAAAAACCACAGCCAGCCCGAAGATGAACATACATCCTGCTACAAAATACAATCGGTTTAATATGTTCGTTTCGTTTGTTGCCACGATAGAACTTAATTTTGTTGTGGTTTAACTTTTATTTTTTGAGGTGGCACCTCTGAGGTTTTCAAACCTCTTTCTTTCATTTTTTGTGTAACTACGGATTGCTTTTTCATTTCCATTAGTTTCCCTCTTCCATCTATAAAGGCCGATCGTAGTTCTTTTGCTTGATTTCCTAGCCGCGCTATTTCGTGTACTTTTTTATCTGCACTGTGCGAGCTTGCAATCATTACTATAGCTAACACAGAAATAAAGAGTATCATTCTCCAATTCTTAAAGGAGTCGTCGCTTACTAAAAACGTTCCTCGTAATATGCTATATATATTCTTTTTCATCTCCTACTCCTGCGAAGGCAGGAATCTCTTTTTTAATCTACTTTAATTCTTTAACTCGTTCTAAAACTTCTCGATACGATTTGCTCATTCCTTACAAAATCACTCGAAGTGATATTCCCTTTTAAAGCTTATTGTAAGTAGTGCAAAATATATTCTATGCTTTTTGGGCTATTCGTAGTTTTGCACTTCTTGCTCTATTATTTTCTTTTATTTCTTTTTGACTTGGTATTATTAATTTCCCCACTTTTTTAAGCGGCACTTCAAAATTCCCAAATACATCTCTTTCTGGCTCTCCTTCAAACATTCCATTTCTTATGTATCGTTTCACTAGCCTATCTTCTAACGAATGGTAACTTATAAAACTCAAACGTCCTTCTGGCTTTAATAGTTCTGGTGTTTGTTCTAAAAATTCTTTTAACACTTCTATTTCCTGATTTACTTCTATACGAATGGCTTGATAGATTTGTGCTAGTATTTTATTTTCATGTTTTGGCGACAAGAACTTTTTTAATATTGTTTTTAATTGTTCGCTTGTTATTATTGGTTCTTGTTGTCTTGCTGTAATTATTAAACGTGCCATTGCTGGCGCCGCTCTTAGTTCTCCATATTGCAACAATACTTGTTTTATTTGCTCTTCTTCATATTCATTTATTACATGATAGGCCGACAATTCATTGTTTTGATTCATTCGCATATCTAAATCTGCTTCAAATCGTGTAGAGAATCCGCGTTCGGCTACATCAAATTGATGTGAAGACACTCCAAAATCTGCCAAAATCCCATCGACTTGCCTAGTTCCATGAAATCTTAAAAATCTCTTGATATATCTAAAATTTTCATGTATTAATGTAAAACGCTCATCGTCAATTGTGTTTTCTAATGCATCTGCGTCTTGATCGAATGCAAATAGTTTTCCTTTTGGTCCAAGTCGTTTTAATATTTCCTTACTATGTCCGCCACCTCCAAAAGTAACATCTACATAGATCCCATCTTCTTTTATATTTAAACCATCTACGGTTTCTTTTAATAATACTGGGTTATGATATTCCATCTTCTTCATCGTCTTGTCCCATAACTTCTTCTGCCAAGTCAGCAAAATCGACTGCAGCATCATCTATGGCTTGTTCATAATTATCTTTGTCCCATATTTCAACAATGTTAATTGCTGAGGATACTACAATGTTTTTTGAAATATTTGCAAATACTACTAAATCTTTTGGTATTAACAGTCTTCCATTACTATCTACCTCAACCATTTTTACTCCTGCTGTAAAGCGACGTATAAAGTCGTTATTCTTTTTCTTGAAACGATTTAGCTTGTTTATTTTCTGCATTAATTGCTCCCATTCTTCCATAGGATACAATTCTAAACATTGTTGAAAAACCGCTCTTTTAAGTACGAAACCATTTTGAAGCACAGGAGCAAGCTGTTTTTTAAGCGCAGCAGGTAGCATTAGCCTTCCTTTGGCATCCGCTTTACATTCGTATGTTCCTATTAATGAGTTCAAAACGTTTTAACTTGGAGTCAGTCTTTTAAGATTCAAATATATTGAAAATTTTACCACATTTTACCACATTTTACCACTTTGTTAATAACTATTCTTTATTTCACTTTATTTGTTTCAAAACACAACACTCCAAAACCCCTTTAAACACTATGTATCAAGTGTTTAATTACACAAACAGAAAGCTTTACATTAAATTTCTCCTTTTCTATTTTATTTGGATGAATTAACTCTGTAGAGATTATGTTATTTTTTTGATTGAAATACCTATATTTGCTTTCAACGAATCGACTAACGTTTAATGACGCATACTTTAAAAAAAGAAGGAAAATTTAACTATATTGAAGTTGGAGAAGGCACACCAATTATAGTGCTTCATGGACTTATGGGAGGGTTAAGTAACTTTGATAGTGTCACTTCTCACTTTAGTGAAAATGGATACAAAGTCATTATTCCCGAACTTCCTGTTTACACCATGTCTCTTATTAAAACAAATGTAAAAGCATTTGCAAAATACCTTAATGAATTTATTGAATTTAAAGGGTTAAAGGATGTTATTTTACTTGGTAACTCTTTAGGTGGCCACATAGGATTATACCATACAAAATTACACCCAAAAACGGTAAAAGCACTGGTTATTACGGGTAGCTCTGGTTTGTATGAAAGTGCTATGGGTGGTGGTTATACAAAGAGAAGGGATTATGAGGTTATTAAAAAGAAAGCTCAAGAGGTTTTTTACGATCCTGATGTAGCTACTAAAGAAGTCGTAGATGAAGTTTACGAAACTGTTAACGACAGAAATAAACTTATTAAAACACTAGCTATTGCTAAAAGTGCCATAAGACATAATATGGCAACAGATTTACCAAATATGCATACTCCTGTGTGTATTATTTGGGGTAAAAATGATATTGTTACACCTCCTGAAGTTGCAGAAGAGTTTAACACTTTACTTCCAGATTCTGATTTGTTTTGGATAGACAAA
Source organism: Pontimicrobium sp. MEBiC01747 (assembly GCF_053601635.1). Classification (NCBI taxonomy): domain Bacteria; kingdom Pseudomonadati; phylum Bacteroidota; class Flavobacteriia; order Flavobacteriales; family Flavobacteriaceae; genus Pontimicrobium; species Pontimicrobium sp. MEBiC01747. Next base: position 4,900 of record NZ_JBSHNS010000445.1, on the reverse strand, counting down.
TGTGGTCACGCTGCTATGATGGAACATCCTGAAACTTTTAATACTATTTTGTTTAATTGGTTGCAAAAAAGAGGATTTTAGGTTAATACACTTGAAAAAAGGTTTCAGCAACCCCCAACCAAACAGCAATAAATTTATTACTTTTACGACTTTAAATATTAGAAGTTAAATATATAGATTCTCACCTTTGTGAGAATGGCAAACTTTTCTGCTTTCGCTGTTACCAACTAAAGATTCCCACTTACGCGGGAAATAAATATGAAAATAAAATCTGCTGAATTTGTAATGAGTAATTCCGATGTGGCAAAATGCCCAAAAGGAATGATACCTGAATATGCTTTTATAGGACGAAGTAATGTAGGAAAGTCTTCGCTTATAAATATGTTAACCAGCAGAAAAAGCTTAGCTAAAACTTCTGGTCGTCCGGGTAAAACCCAGCTTATTAACCACTTTATTATTAATAAAGAATGGTTTTTGGTAGATTTACCAGGGTACGGTTATGCTCGTGTTTCTAAAACTACTAAAAAGGTTTTTCAGAAGTTTATTACACAATATTTTGAACAGCGACAGCAATTGGTTTCTGCTTTTGTTTTGGTAGATATTCGCCATAAACCACAGCCTATAGATTTAGAGTTTATGCAGTATTTAGGTGAAGGTGGTATTCCGTTCTCTATTATTTTTACTAAAGCCGATAAGCTAAAGCCAAAAGCTATAGAAAATCATGTTGAGGCTTACAAAGCTATTCTTTTAGAGACTTGGGAAGCTATGCCTAATTATTTTATTACGTCTAGTTCTAAAAATATTGGCAAGGATGATGTTTTAGGATATATTGATGGTTTAAATGAGAACATGAACCATGATTAATAATTCTAAAAAGGAAAACACTCCTTTTGATTATACAGAAAATAAAATTTGGGTTTATTTTGAAGTAGCAGACAAAAACAGTTTTAAAAATTATATAAGTACACTACAGTTTGTTACACCCGCTTCTTTAATTGAAGAGTCCTATGGTTATAAAATATTAATATGTAACCAACATATTCCAGAAATAGTACGAGATTTAGCTGCTAAAAACGTAGCTATATATCAAGTAACTCGTTTGTTATAACAGAATATTTATTAGTTTTTAACATCCAACGCATCGCGCAAGGCATTACCTATTAACATAAATGCCATTACCAAAGTCATGATACATAATCCTGGGATCACAGCTAAATAGGGTTTTCCTAAAATGATATAGTTGTAATGGTCTTTTATCATGGCTCCCCAGCTTGCCATTGGCGGCTGTGCCCCAATACCTAAAAAACTTAATCCGCTTTCTATTAAAATTGCCGCCGCAAAATTTGCCGCACAAATAACTATTACAGGCGCCATAATATTTGGTAAAATATGCTTAGTTATTATACGAAAATGATTATACCCCAATGCTCTTGCTGCGGTAACATATTGCAGCTCTTTTGCTCCTATAATTTGCCCTCTAACTACACGTGCGACTTCTACCCACATCGTTAAACCTACTGCTATAAATACTTGCCAAAACCCTTTTCCTAAGGCTAGCGTAATTGCTATTACTAATAGCAATGTTGGTATGGACCATGTTACGTTAATAATCCACATAATTACTGCATCTACTTTTCCGCCAAAATAGCCAGCTACACTTCCCATAAACACTCCTATTATTAAAGAAATAAACACTGCTACAAACCCAATAAAAAATGAAATTCGCGCACCTACTAGCACACGACTTAATAAATCTCTTCCATATTTATCGGTTCCTAAATAAAATGTTTTTTCTTTTATTAAGGTTTCTGCAGAACTACCGTTTTTAAGGTTTATTGTTTTCTTTAAACCTTCCAAACCATCCGAGGCATACTCCGTATAACTCATTGTATTTCCTGTAATGACATAGTCTGTAATTGGTATTTCTGTTTTAACAATAATTTCTCCAAAGAATAACTTATAAAAAAAACCTTGTTTTTTTTCAATTGCTGAGGGCAATGTTAATAGTTTTGCTTTAAAACCGGGTTTCTTAGAGTGTATAGATAAATGCATTTGATTTGCATTCTGTGAATTGTCTGGCGCAAACACATAAGCAAATACAGATAGTATACCTATTAATACAATAAAATAGAAACTGAAAACGCCCCAAAAATTCTTTTTAAACTTTTGGAGCGCTAACTTACTTAATGAGTTTGTTTTTGTACTCATTGATTTTTTTTAATCTTTTACGGTAGCTACCTTTTTAATTTCGTATGTCATTTTTAAGTCTTCTAGCACATTTAATGCTTCTTCTACATATACATCTTGACTTAAACTTTCGTGCCAACGTTTACGTTTTTCTTTTAGCACTGTATCTTTTTCAAATAATGCTTCCTCGTATGGTAAAGATGAAAATGTTAGATCTGTTTTATAATCTGAAAGTGCTTTAAATTGTTTCGCTATTTCTTCATCTTCTTTTAATTCTGCTTTATATTTTTCGTAATTTAAAGAGAACGTATTATCGTCCATTTGCTCTTTAATCCACTTTGCATTTTTCTCAATAAGTGTTAATTGCTTATTGTTTTCCATACGCGCTTTACTGTTGCTAATTGTCGCGTCGTAATCATAATAATTACCCCAAAACTCATAATCTACAGCATCTATTTTATCCCATTCTAATGGGTTTTCTTGATCTCTTTCTCCTATATCTACAAAGCTGTAACGGTCTGGAACGACTACATCACTCTTTACTCCTTCTAATTGTGTAGAGCCTCCGTTTATACGATAAAATTTTTGTCTTGTAATTTTTATAGCGCCTAAATCTCCATGAGAGCTGTTTCTTACCATTCTATTTAGGTCTAAGATGTTTTGTACTGTTCCTTTTCCGTACGTTTGCTTACTTCCTATTACAATTGCTCTTTTATAATCTTGCATAGCTGCAGCTAATATCTCTGATGCAGAGGCAGAGAGTTCATTTACCATTATTACAAGAGGGCCATCCCAAATTATAGATTTGTCTTTATCTTTTAAAACTTCTTTTGGTTCTCCTGTTGAACGCACTTGTACTATAGGGCCTTCTTTTATAAACAATCCTGCTATATCTACTACTGTTTTTAAAGAACCTCCGCCATTGTTACGTAGGTCTAAAACAAGTCCTTCCATGCCTTCTTCTTTAAGCCTTTCTATTTCTTTCTTAATATCTGATGCTGCATTTCTATTATCGTAGTCTTTAAAATCTATATAAAATTTTGGAAGGTTTATAACTCCATATATTTTATCATTTTTCTTAACTGTTGATGACTTAGCATACGTTTCTTCTAGCTCTACTATATCTCTTGTTATAGATATTTCCTCTATGGTTCCATCTACCTTTTTTAAGGTTAAATAAACGTTAGTTCCTTTTGGGCCTTTTATTAATTTAATGGCATCGTCAATTCGCATGCCTACAATACTCACTGACTCTTCTTCATCTTCCTGACGCACTTTTAAAATAACGTCTCCTACTTCTAATTCTTTTCCTCTCCAAGCTGGTCCTCCAGAAATAAGTTCTGTTATTTTAGTATAATCCATACGCTTTTGCAAACGTGCTCCTATACCTTCTAATTGTCCAGAAATTTGCTGATCGAAACGATCTTTATCGGTTGGTGCCATGTACGACGTATGCGGATCGAATTCTTCTACTATTGAGTTTATATACATAGCAAACCAGTCTTTACGCTCCATATCATCAATAAAGTCTGTGTAATAAACATCTAGGTTTTTTAATGTTTCTTTTCTTGCTTCTTCTTCTAACTCAGCTGGTGTTTTATATAAAGAAATCTTTTTATCTTCTTTTTTAACATCGCTTTTTAATTTCTCCAATGTTTCTGGATCCATTTTTGCTTGCTCTTCTTTTTCAGCCATTAAAGCATCATAAGTAGCAATTGTTCTAAACTTAAGTTGTTGTCTCCAACGTTCTTTTAATTTCTTTTTGTTTTTTACATAATCATGCTTCTCGTAATCGGTATCTATATTTTCATCTATAGTAAAATCGAAAGGCTTATTTAAAATGTCTTTATAAATCGCTTTTGTTTCATTAATACGCTTTACTAAACGCTCATTTGTTAAATTAAAAAATGAAATGTCATAATTCATTAATTGATTATCTATTTCAGATTTATATTTAGAAAATTCCTCTACATCAGATTTTAAAAAATAACGTTTTAATGGATCTACCCTTTTTAAATAGGTGTCGTAAACATCCATAGAGAATTCATCGTTAAAGTCTTTAGGCTGAAAATGCAATTGCTCTAAGGCAAGTGTTATTATCTGAATTAGTAATTTATCTTTATCTGGGTCATTATTAACTTTTGCTGTAAAACTACATGATCCAAATGCTAATAATAGCACTAACATTAATACATTATACTTCTTTTTCATCTAATCTTTTTTTAGTATTTTTAATTGTATTCATTTTATTTTTCGCTCGCTTATTCAAGTAACTTTCTCTCAATAAAATAAAACTTATATTATTCCACTAAAATAAAGAAAAAACCGTGCCAATAAATGCAATTGAAGCTAATTTTTTGTTAAACGAGTTAAAAAGCTTAAATACATAAGATTTTGTGTATTTTAGCGGGTAAATTCGAGGGATAATGACGAAAAAACCACTTATTTTAGTTACCAATGACGATGGCGTAACTGCACCTGGCATAAGAGCTTTGATTGCTGTTATGAAAACTATTGGTGAAGTTATTGTTGTTGCTCCAGATAGTCCACAGAGTGGAATGGGGCATGCAATTACCATAAACTCAACTTTACATTTACAAAAAATAAATATTGATGAGAGTATTGATGAAGAGTACAGTTGTTCTGGCACACCTGCAGATTGTGTAAAAATTGCAATAAATGAAATTTTAGATAGAAAACCCGACCTCTGCGT